>REDT01000277.1 GCA_007693295.1 Balneolaceae bacterium | reverse complement strand
CAGGTTTGTCTGGGTTTATATTTTCCTTAGTTTTAAATATCAATAATAAAATTAATTCTAGGCTTAAATTTTTCGATTTATTTTACCCCTGTTTTTGCGAGTAGCCCTGCCGCTATACCTTTTCAGGTTTTCGTTAATAAAATATGGAACAAATATGCCGTTATAGCCCTACAAATACGATCGGATCGTGTTGAATCTATAAATACTAAAAGTATGGGGCCGGTTTACCGAATATTATAAACACCTATATCCCATTAAAATCTGTTGGTTTTCCGGTGTTACACTATATCCCATCTGAACTTTTCACAAACAAGAAATATGTCTACAAAGGAGATTGATAAAGCTCAAAAAACGATTAAGAAATCCAACTCCAAACCAAGCCGGGGATTTTTCTCATCTCTGAATATGGATCTTGCCTTAGACCTGGGAACTGCAAATACGCTGATCTACGCACGCAACAAAGGAGTGGTACTGAATGAACCCTCCATTGTAGCCCTGAATACTAAAAATGAGATTATAGCAGTTGGCCATGAAGCCCAGCTGATGCATGAGAAAACCCACAAAAATATTAGAACGGTGCGGCCGCTGAAGGGCGGTGTAATCGCCGATTTTGATATAGCCGAAAAGATGATGCGTGAGATGATACGAAGCGTCATGAAAACCCGGTGGATGGGATCGGTTAAAAAAATGATCGTCGCTGTACCCAATGGTATTACAGCAGTAGAGCGCATGGCTGTTCGCGACAGTGCTGAAAATTCGGGCGCTAAGGAGGTCTTTCTTGTAGAAGAGACCATTGCTGCGGCAGTAGGTGTAGGCCTTGATGTGAAAGAGCCTATGGGAAATATGATTGTAGATCTTGGGGGCGGCACCACTGAAATTGCAATCATATCCCTCTCCGGTATTGTTTACTCTCAATCGATCCGAATTGGGGGTGAGCGGATGAATGAAGAGATCGTCAGTTTTTTCCGGCGAAAACACAATCTGCTGATTGGTGAGCGTTCTGCCGAAAAGATAAAGCACGAAATTGGTTCGGCAACCCCTTTTGATGAAGAGCTTGAAATGACCACTAAAGGCCGGAACCTGGTGAGCGGAACCCCAAAAACCCTCCTGGTAAATTCAAAGGATGTCAGGGAAGCCATTTCAGAGCCCTTAAACGCCTGCCTGGAAGCCATAAAGAAATCACTTGAAAACACACCCCCTGAGCTCTCCGCAGATGTCCTTGACCGCGGTATTACGCTTACCGGAGGCGGTGCCCTGCTGAAGAATATAGACAAGCTGATTTCAGAATCTATCGACCTGCCGGTACATATCGCAGAAGATCCCTTGACAACCGTTGCTCGTGGAACAGGTATTATTTTAGAGAACCAAGAGGATTACCAGAGCGTGCTGATATAGAAAATTTTATTACCCAACACAGAGGCCTGGCAAAAGCAAAAGGCTACTGTTAATTCTAATTTTTTACATCAGTTTATTTTATTAATTAAACACATGTAAGGGCAGTTACACTTATCTATAATTTAGTGCCGGATATATACTCGCTTCACCAATGACAACACTCTCTTCAGGTTTGTGTTGGTGATAATTACTGCCTGAAGTTTGATATCACGTTTCTTTTAATGTAGTAATATGATTGGGCATTTAGGATTCCTATGGAGATCACGCAGCTATTGACAAAAATTCGAGGTGGTGACAACCAGGCTTATAACGAGTTGTATCCTCTCGTGTATGACAAACTTAAAGCTGTTGCAATGCAGCAGTTGAACAAAGAGTATCCAAACAGTGCGATTTGCAAAACTGAGCTTGTGCATGAAACGTATGGAAAAATGGTGGACCAGGATGTAGCCTCCTACCTGGACAGGGCTCATTTCTTCGCCATCGCCGCAAGATCGATGCGGCAAATATTGGTGGATATCGCCCGCAAGAAAAATGCGGCCAAACGGGGTGGCAATCTTTCCAGGGTCGATATGGAGTTACAAGATCTCCAGGCGGATCAGCACGCCGAACAAATATTGGCTCTTCACGAACTGCTGATAAGATTAAAAGAGATAGATGAACGGCTCTGTACGGTGGTTGAGCTGCGCTTTTTTGTGGGTTTAAGTATTGAGGAAACTTCAAAAGTACTGAATATATCAACCGCAACCGTAAACCGCGACTGGCTAAAAGCCAGAGCGTGGCTATATCAACATCTGAACGAAAAAATTTAACTCACTCTTCTTTACTGACCTTCGTGATGGAGGGCTAGACATGGCTTAGTGATGTAATTCTATATAATTTTTGGCAATAATTAGGGAGGGGATAATAATTAATGATATAGAACCAGGGGAAATAACGCATATCTAAACGAAACTATAAAGCTCAGAAAAGATGGAAACCCACAACTGGAAAAAACTGACATTGATCATAGATAACGCTCTCGATCTTGATCCGCAGGAACGTGAAACTTACATCAATGAAGTTTGCCGGGAGGACCTTCCCCTCAAAACAGAAGTAAAAAGGTTCATGGAAGCCATAGAGGCATCGGAGAACTTCTGGGATGGCATGAGTGAAGCGAGCAGCATTCTTGTAAATGA
>REDT01000001.1 GCA_007693295.1 Balneolaceae bacterium | reverse complement strand
GCCAGAATTGGGGATTAACCTTGCAGCAGTTATACTTGTTATTCCCGGATCGGCTACCACCGATAGAAAAAATTGCTGATGGGGGCTAGCCCCCATCAGCAAACAAACCATGACACACTTTATTGAACACTACCGACTGGAAGTATGCTAATGTAATCCTATTCCGATTTTACAGCATACTCTCTTACTCTAAATCTACCCGGTTACTGATATAACTATCATAGTACTTCATCTGCACAATTTCACCCTCATCATTGCGGATAAAACGCATACTTTCGCCATCTTCTTTGTTATCGCGGATGCGTACAAAATGATCCTTGTCCACCCTGCGGAAGGTGTTAAACTCCCCGGGATTGTTCGCGGGAAGGCCCATCATCATCAGTTTATCGCCCCAGGTGCCCACATAGCTGGTAGATAACATCACCTCTGCCTGGTAGTAGCCGGCATACTCCTGAAGCTCGGCCGCCAGGTCAGCATCTTGTTCGGGTTTAATCTCGCCCGCTTTGGAGAGAATAGCGTGCATACCGCGCGCATACTTGGTAGGATTGGGGTTGCTGCTGTTAATCAAGACCGAATAGGCCATTTTGGTGTCAGGTATCATCGCCAGTGTGGTTTTGTAACCGGGGCAGTGTCCGCCGTGGCCCACCCACTTTTTACCGTCGGGCCCTTTATACACCGAAAAACCCAGCCCCCAGCTGGTGCCAAAGTCGCTGTCCATCCAATGGATATTGTGCATGTTTTTGATGGTGGAGGGGCGCAGGATCTCCTCTTCTTCTGCATCATAGAGCCGGAATTGCCAGGCCGCAAAATTTGCAAGGTCTTCTACGGTAGAGCTGAATCCGGCGGCGGGAGTCACCCCGTTGGGTTTAAACATCTCCACTTTCAGCTGCTCTCCATCCATGGTCTCGAATGAATGACCCACGGCCAGCTGCTCTCCCCACAACTCTTCGGGCATATCGGTGCGTGTATCATTGAGGCCCAGCGGTCTTAAAATGTGTTCCTGTATGTAATCATCATACTCTTGACCACTCACCTCTTCCACAACATATCCGAGCAGTGCCATGGCCAGGTTGCTATACTGAAAATAGGTGGACGAGGGGTAGAGCGTTTGCTGTTCGTTCAGCATTTCGAGAATCTCCTCCTTGGTGGGAAAGTTCTGGGCGGGGTCGGTCCAGTGTGGTAACGCATTTTCACGGGGAAGACCGGAGGAGTGGGTGAGCAGATTTCGGATGGTTACCGGACCGCTGAGCTCAAACTGCTGCTCCAGATTATACCCCGGAAGCAGGTCACCGATTTCATCGTCAAGGCGCAGCAAACCGTCCTCATACAGATTCATAATCGCCACGGAGGTAAACAGTTTGGAGATTGAGCAGACGCTGCAGATGGTGTTGGTGGCCATCGCCAGGCCGGTTTCGGGGTTCGACAGCCCGTATGCTCCCTTCCAGATTACATCCTGGTCATTCAACGCAATCGCACTGATGCCGGGAAGCCTGTCAAATTTCTGCATGGCATCGAGCCAAACCTCCACCAGGGTGACTGCTTCGGAGTAATCGGTGACTTTCTCCTCTTCTGTTTCGGACTCCTGTGCAAATGAGAGTCCAATTACGAGAAATGTAAAGATGATTGTGAATAAGAGTATTCGATATGCCATAGTCCCCAGTCCCCGGTTTTTTTAAGAATTTCTTTTTCTATTTATTGAAGATCTAAATTGAATCAAAAAAGGCCTGTTTTGCAACTGTATTATTTATGGAGCCTGAAGATTATGCGACCGTGGAGTTGGATATCGGGTGTGGTCTTTCAAAACGATAGCTGAAATGAATGCCCGGTGTTCTGTTTTTGTTCGAATCTCATAACGAACAAAAATTTAAACGGAGAACCCTTTGACTATACCGGCATCCATCACTGTAACAGGGCTGTTTTTTGCCATACTCCTTTCAACGTTTGGGTCAGAGATGAAGAGTCCTGAACCCGAAACGAACGATACTGAAGTGACCCTTATCGATTTCGGCAACACATCTGCCGCAGGATGGCAGATTGTAAATGACAGCGTGATGGGAGGGATCTCCAGAAGCACGCTGCAGCTGCACAAGGACGGGTACGCCCTGTTCACCGGCACGGTATCGCTGGAGAATAACGGAGGATTCGCCTCGGTGAGAACCCGGGCACAATCGCCGGTAGATCTGTCCGATTTTGAAGGACTGTCCGTTCACGTTCTGGGCGATGGTAAAACCTACAGCCTGAGGCTCAGAACCGTAAAGAACCGGCAGCTGACGCGCTACTCCTACGAGGCGCGCTTTACCACCACGGCAGGGCAGTGGGAGACCCACAAGCTGGCCTACAGCGACTTCAGGGCGGTATTCAGAGGGAGGGCTGTCCGCGGCAACCCGGAACTTAATTCAGATGCGATTCTGGAGATCGGCTTTATGATCCAGGACGGGCAGGAGGGGGCGTTTGGGTTGGGTGTGCGGAGTTTGAGCGTGTATCGGAGGTGAGGGCCGAAGCACTGCTTCGGAAGATCAGCGGCTGGGTTGGCTTGTTAAGCTCAAGATGTGGGAAAAGATAGATGGAGTGA
>REDT01000272.1 GCA_007693295.1 Balneolaceae bacterium | reverse complement strand
AAAGGAACCGAATGAAGACAAAATCATCCCCGGCCCTTTTGAAAAAGATGTGGCTCATGCAGTGGCTGCTGCGGTAAGGAAGTGCGCTGAGGAGGATATTTAGAGACTGATTCTCTGTTTAAAAATTCAGCTCTGAATATAAAAAAAAACCGGATTCATGCACCGCGAAGCACTGCTTCGCAACACCAACGCTCAGATTTTTTTTAATACAGAAGAGCAAACAACAAACGCTTCACCTTGCACCTTCAACTTGTGCTCCCGATGGGTCGGGATGTCGCTATCGCGCCACTTGTGCCCTGTACCTTGAACCCTGTGCCTTGAAAATCACTTCTTAAACATCGTACTCAGCACAAACCAAACATTCTCTTTTCTCTCTAAGAGCCTTCGTTTGAAATAGGGGAACCACATGGTGCCGTAGGGTACGTAAACACGTGTATTGAATCCCTCACGGGTCATTTGCTCCATCGTATCTTCGCGCAAACCATAGAGCATTTGAAATTCATAGCGAGCCTTTCCGATGTTATTCTCTGTAGTGTAGCTCTTTACCCACTCTACAAGTTCATCGTCGTGCGTGGCAATACGGGGATACGCGGTCTTATCAAAGAGTACTTTGGCATACTCTTTAAATGCTTCCCTGATAGCCGGCATATTTTGCAATGCTACCCGTTCAGGTTCACCATATGCACCTTTGCATAAGCGAACGTCTGCACCCAGCTCAGCCAATTCATCAATATCGCTTTTGGAACGATGCAGGTACGCCTGGATCACTATTCCAACATGCTTTCCATATCTCTTAAAAGCGTCCTTGAAAATATCTACCGTCTGCTGGGTATAGTCGGAACCCTCCATGTCTATCCTCACAAACGATTCGAGTCGCTGGGCTTCATCCAGAAGCTTGTTCAGATTATCCCTGCAGTACTCCTCATCAATATCCAAACCCAGCATGGTCAGCTTGATGGAGATTGTGCTCTTCAACCCGGCATCATGAATATCATTTAAAAGACCTACGTATTCATCTACAGTTTGATCTGCCGTATTTCGGTCTTTTACATTCTCGCCCAGAAGGTCGAGCGTTACCTTGATGTTCTTCTCATTCAGGGCTTTAATTTTTGGGACGGTCTCGTTAAAAGTCTCTCCGGCAACAAATCGCTTGGCAAGTATAAAAGGTAGTTTCATGTATAGTGGGTTAGGTAGAAATCGGGCGTAATAATAGTAAACTCTGTGATTACTTACATCAAGTATACTTACTGATACGGAATTTTTTTATCCAAAACGAAACCTGGAAGAGTATCACTTCGTAACAGGTACTATCTTTACTTAAGAAAAACTGTTATGGAGCGATTACAAGCTATCTCACCGGAAAACTATTTTTTTGATCATATTCTTCGGAATCATGTTGATTGCCTGCGTGCTCTTCATCTTTTCCATTCTCGAATAATTACTAACCATTCTGAAAAATTATGAATAATAAATTCCAAAAATTTTTATTGGCACTGATTGCGATCCTTTTGTCGTTTTTTTCAGGAGTTGAAGCGCAAAATGAAAGGGATGCCTACCGGACCGAACTATTCCAGACCTCGGCTACACCTATTGTTAATGTATCCACAATTGGCGGATTTGTGAATGTCTACGGGCATGATCAAGACGAAGTTAAAGTGCAGATGTTTGTTCAACGAGGAGGACGTTACCTCTCCCCGTCTGATACCGATCTTTCTGAATTTGAAATTTTGATTGAACAGGATGGAAACCGGGTTACTGCTTCAGCAACGCATGAAGGCACCGGATGGAGCAGGGCATTCAGAACCAACAGGCCTCTTTCAGTCTCCTTTAAAGTGTATGTGCCAACAGAGTCTGTGGTTGATGCAAGGACCAGTGGCGGGAGTGTGTCTGCCGAGGATCTGGCCAATGAATTAAAGCTCCGGACAAGCGGCGGCAGCGTGTCTGCAAAAAATGTGCATGGCGAGGTTGATCTGCATACATCAGGAGGCAGTGTAAACATCAATAATCTGAGCGGGAATATTTTTGCGCGAACCAGCGGTGGCTCAATAAATGCTGACAGATTGGTAGGCAATGCTGAACTAAGAACTTCCGGAGGCACTATTAATATAAAAAACAGTGCAGCAAAAATTAGTGCAAGAACCAGTGGTGGCAGCATAAATGCACACTTCCTTCGGTTTAATGACGATATTGAACTTAGAACAAGCGGCGGTAATATTCGAATAGAGCTGCCCGATTCCGATCATTTCGAACTGGACTTATCCGGAAATCGTGTTCAAACTGAACTTCGCAACTTCACCGGGAGCTCCGAAAGGAATAAAATTACCGGCCGTATCGGAAATGGCGGGCCGAAGGTTTCAGCCCGAACAAGCGGAGGATCTGTAAGTTTAAGTTATTTTTAGCTTATTGCACCTCATGCGCCTCATAGAAGAGTCCAAAGCTGATTTCCTGCAGCCACTACTAAGTGATATCAACATCACAATCAGTCAGCCTTAAGTTATTTCCTGACTTCCGCATTTTTTACTTTGAACTTTTCCCGGTACTGATAATTAATGGGTTCTGAATGCATGAATGAATATTTGGGTGT
>REDT01000002.1 GCA_007693295.1 Balneolaceae bacterium | reverse complement strand
AGAATACAGTACGAGCAGACCTGATTCTCTACGATAAAGCTATGAAACCCGAAATCCTGGTGGAGTGCAAGGCTTCCTCAATAACTTTGAATGCATCAGCGGCAGAACAGGCTGCGCGCTATAACAGCACCCTGGATGCCCGTTATATCTGCCTCACCAACGGAATCAATGATTTCTGGTTTGAGCAGCAAACGGGTAAAATTGAAGCAGCATCTTCTCCAATTGTAGAAACCACAGCCCTAAACTCGATTGAACATAACCCTGCATGGTGGGTTGACCGGGGGTTCTGCTCCTCAGGCTCTTCTTCCAAACTTTTAGACCGGTTAAATCCAATCTGCTCTCATTTTTGGAGCAACGCTATGGATTGGCCCTCACGCTACCTCGATTTTACCTCTACATTTCTGCCCATCAGCCTGAATCACTACTATCGCGTGCCTGAACTTTCACAGGACTTAAAACTTGCCATTAGCTTTCTGGGTTCGCCGGATACCGGCAGTTACTTAGTTGCAATACTGAACAGATCGGGACAGAACAGCGGCTTTTTAGCAATAAATCTGGACGATCTATTCAAACATAAGCCCCGCTCAGCCGTACTTTTTAAAAACCGGGAAGAGAAACACTTTGCCGCACACAAAAAACTTCCGCTATTCGGTGAACGGTTTAATCCTTCAGTCGTTGAAAACCTTCCAAATTTTTTGATGAGGTTTTTTGATTGATCAGCACTTCCACTAACTTATTTGAATCCTGATTTCGATTAATAGTATGTGGATTTAGATGCTTGAAGTCCCCTCCTTTTCAAGGAGGGGATCTAGGGGTGGTTGAAAAAGGGCTATGATCCATCAAATTAGTATCTGAATTTGAAAAAATCTTATTGAACCACCCCCAACCCCTCCTTGAAAAGGAGGGGAGTTTTTTTTCATAATCTTAAAATCGAACTCAGGTTTGAAAGGTTTAACCCAAAAATTTGACCACTATGTCTGCTAATCTACATCGCGAAAAACTCTTATCCCTGTTTGAAGAAAATCAGGAGGGTGTTATTTTTTTAAAAGGAGCCGAAACCATGTATCGCTATGGAACGGATTATGAATTTCCATTTCGTCAAGAGAGTAATTTCTGGTACTTAACCGGCGTAAACGAACCGGAATATCATGCGGTGCTGGATGTTAAGTCGGGCGAATATCATCTCTTCTCTCCAAAACGTGATGCACAATTTGCCGTTTGGCATGGAAATGTTCGCGATCAGAATGAAATTAAAGAGGAATATCAGCCGGATCGTCTGCATCAGAATAATGACCTGCTTACAATTCTCAGAAACCTGAAACCCTCTGTGGTCTATTGTCTGGATGAAGAACAGGCTGAGTTTATAGAAGATTTAAGTCGAGAGTTTACCGTAGACACCGACAGCTTACGAGACGCGCTAACCTATTGTCGATGTATTAAAACTGAAGGAGAACTTGATTTGTTGCGCGAAGCAGCCCGGATAAACAACATTGCGCACCTCGAAGTGATGAAAGCCTTAAAGCCGGGGATGTATGAATATGAAATGAAAGCGCTCTTTGATTATCACCAGGTAAAAAACGGATTGCTCCAGGATGCCTATAACGGGATCCATGCCGGGGGTGAAAACACTGCAGTTCTCCACTATGTTGACAATAACGAGAAAATTAACGGCGGCGACCTCTACCTGGTGGATGCCGGATATGAAAAGGAAGGATACGCTTCTGATGTTACCCGTACCTATCCGGCGAATGGACGATTTTCAGGAGACCAGGCGGCAATCTACCAGATTGTACTGAATACTCTGAACAAATGCATTGAACTGGTTAAACCCGGTGTAAAGATGGAAGATCTGCACCTTGCGGCCTGCCGGATTATACTGCACGGATTGAAAGAGCTCAAAATCATTAAGGGTGATGTTGATGAGATGATGGAACAAAACATCTTCGCCCTCTTTTTTCCTCACGGCCTCGGCCACTTTCTTGGCCTCGACACGCACGACGTTGGCGGATATCCACAGGGCGTTGAGAGAATCGACCGCCCCGGAGTCCGTTTTCTTCGTGTTCGACGCGAACTGATGCCCGGCATGGTTATTACGATTGAACCGGGAATTTACTTCATCCCCGCCCTGCTAAAACCTGCTTTCGAAAATGAGGAACAGGCCAAGTATCTGAACGAAAAGAGAATAAAATCTCTGTTCAATTTTGGTGGAATCCGGATTGAGGACAACTTGATTGTCACGGAAGATGGGTACGAAAACTTGACGGATGTACCGAAAGAGATTAAAGAGATTGAGAATGTGATGCAGGGCTAATTATCTAAACCCTGAAAAACAGCTTTTACCACAAAGAAGACACCGGGATCACTATGAGTATACGTAAATCTTTATGCTCATAGTGCATTCCTTCGTGTTTTTCATGGCTATCTTTTCACCGCCCAAAATTGTATCTCAGCGACAGATGAATATTCCTCCCTGCACCGGGCATATTGTTCACGCTGAGGTGTTCGGTGTAGAACGTATTCAGCAGATTTTCCACTCCCATCTGCAGCCTAAGGGTTTTGCCCAGATCTGTTTTGGCATACAGGTCGAGCAGCATAT
>REDT01000092.1 GCA_007693295.1 Balneolaceae bacterium | reverse complement strand
ATGCGCTAACCTTCTATGCCAAAGGCACAAAAGCCGGTACCATTAATGATATCGGTTTTGGACAGGATTTCTTCGGAGACGAATTTGCAGTTACTCGAAGAAACCTCAGGCTGACAACAAACTGGAGAAAATATGTAATTCCTATCCCGGATGCGTCAAGACTGACACAATCACAAGGATTACTCTGGTATGCAGAAGGACCTGAGAATGGAGATGGATACACTTTTTGGCTTGATGAAGTCAAATATGAAAATCTTCCCGGTTTGGCACAGCCACGGGCTGCAATTATGAATGGAGACAATGTGACTCAAACAAGCTTCACTGGCTCAAGCACTTCAGTTACCGGGCTTACATACACAATGAATCAGGAAAACGGTGTGGATGTAACAGTTGGCGCTGCACCGGCCTACTACACATTCAATTCATCCAATACGAGTGTAGCCACAGTTAATTCCCAAGGTGAGGTTTCCGTAACCGGAGTGGGTACAGCTGAAATTACCGCTTCTTTAGGCAGTTTGGCTGCTAGTGGGTCTCTGATCATTCAGTCTGTTGGTGCTTTTACTCCAGCTCCAACACCTTCAGATGATCCATCCGATGTGATCTCTATTTTCAGTGATGCCTATGCTAACGTACCGGTTGATCACTTCAATGGTTTTTGGGAACCTTTCCAAACAACGACTTCAAACGACTTTGTAGTGGATGGAAATAACATATTGGGTTATGAAAATTTCAATTTTGTGGGAATTGAATTTCATATAAACGTACCAACTATCGATGGCAGCGAAATGACTCATCTCAGAATGGATGTGTTCTTCCCTGATGATATCCCATCAAATTCTGCATTGAGGGTCAGGCTTGTAAATGAGCCCGGCGCAGATGAGACCTCTACGTCAACTATTATCAGGCCAACTACCAATCCTGCTTTAGTCTCCGGCGAATGGATTAGCGTTGATATGGATATCACGGGTTTGACAGACAGGTCAAATCTGGGTCAAATTATATTTGATGCCGATGAGGGCCCTGGATTAGTAGGATCAACTTTCTACGTCGATAATATCTACCTGCGCAGGTAGAATCAAAACTTATTCGATTATGAACAGTGAACAAATCGGAAAAATATTTAAGGTGGTCAACGTATGAAAACAGTTCCTAGATATTTTTTCTGTTCATGCTTGCTTGTAGTTATAACTTCAGCATGTGCAACGAACAATGAACCTGATATATCCTTCACAGAAATTATCTGGCAGGACGAATTCGATGTAGATGGGAGTCTTGACCCCGACCGCTGGACTTTCGACATCGGTACAGGTGTCGAACAGGGTATCCCCGGCTGGGGTAATCAGGAATTACAGTATTACACCGACAGGCCTGAAAATGTACGGGTCGAAGATGGCAACCTTCTGATCACGGCAAGACAAGAATCATTTGAAGGTTCTTCCTATACCTCTGCCAGAATACTGACAAGAGGGAAGTTTCAAAATACCTTTGGACGGTATGAAGCCAGTATACAACTACCCTGGGGGCCGGGCATATGGCCGGCCTTCTGGTTATTGGGTGATGATTCAAACGGTACCGAAATCTGGCCGCAAATCGGTGAGATCGACATCATGGAATACCGGGGTCAGGAGCCAACAGTTATTCATGGAAGCGTTCATGGGCCCGGTTATTCGGCCGGCAATGCAGTAACTGCCAGGTATACATTAAGCAATGGAAGATTTGATACTGATTTTTATCTGTTTGCAATTGAATGGAGTCCTAATTCTATAAAATTCTTTGTCGACGATGTAATGTACAATGAGATCACTCCGGATGATGTGAACGGTGAGTGGGTTTTCAACGACAACTCATTCTATATCATCCTGAATGTTGCGGTTGGAGGAACATTTGTCGGCCCACCGTCATCACAAACACCTTTTCCGCAAACTATGAAAGTTAACTATGTTAGAGTTTATGGGGAACCGGGTTAATGTAATCGAATGCAGCTATGGAAGATTTAAACCTGCTGACTGAAAATTTTAAATAAAATAATAAGCTACCGTGTCAATAAGACTTAAAGAGATTGAAAACGAAACCTGGTTCGAAATTCCAAACCACGATTCTTTACGGCCGTTTTTCATGAGTATAGTCAGTGATTCCAACCACTGGATGTTCATTTCGAGCAATGGTGGACTTACTGCCGGGCGTAAGAATAATAGCTATGCGCTTTTTCCATACTATACGGATGATAAAGTTACAGAATCTGCCGATATAACCGGAAGCAAAACCATTCTCAGGGTTCAAAAGCAAGGAGAAGCGGAAGTGTGGGAACCTTTCTCAGAGCGATATACCGGGAAGTATAAGCTTACCAGAAATCTCTTTAAGAATTTCTATGGCAACAAAATTATGTTCGAAGAGATCAATCATGATCTTGGCCTTACCTTTCGCTACCAGTGGAATTCAAGCAACGTGTACGGGTTTGTCAGAAAATCAGAGCTGATAAATCATTCCGGCAAGAAGTGCCGGGTAACGTTTCTGGATGGAATACAGAATCTTCTTCCATATGGAGTTGAGCCCGACATGCAGACGCAGTCGAGCAACCTTGTGGATGCATATAAGAAAAATGAACTTTTAAAAGAGTCGGGCATTGGCATCTATGCACTGAGTGCCATAATTGTAGACAAGGCTGAGCCGAGTGAAGCCTTAAAGGCGAATGTGGTATGGTCGCTCGGAGTCGAAAAGCCGGAATACCTGCTCTCGTCCCTTCAGCTGAACCGTTTCAGAAACAAACAGCCGGTTGAGCAAGAAGAAATTATTAAAGGAGAGAAAGGAGCCTATTTTATCCATGCAGATATTGTGCTGGAGCCCGACAGCAGCAGCGATTGGAAAATCATCGCCAATGTAAATCAAACCCATTCCCAGATTATTGAACTGGATCAATGGATAAGAAAGGGGAATGATCTTGAATCACTCGTTGAGAAGGATGTTGAAAGTGGAAGCAAGAAGCTGAAACAGCTGATTGCAGGGGCTGATGGATTACGATTAAGCGCAGATACGCTGAAAGATGCGCGACACGCCTCCAATGTGCTCTTTAACATCATGCGCGGTGGTACATTCGACCACAACTATAGAATCGAGAAGCAGGATTTTATTTCATACCTGTCTAAAGCCAGTAAAGAGGCAGCCGGCAATAATCAGGAATTTTTAAACAGCCTGGACGATACATTCAGCAGATACGATCTCTTGCAAAAGCTTACCGGTATCAATGATCCGGATCTGATCAGGCTTTGTCGTGAATATCTGCCTCTTAAGTTTAGCCGAAGGCACGGAGACCCCAGCCGTCCCTGGAACTATTTCACGATCAATACAAGAAGCGAGGTGGATGGTTCAAAAATCCTGGATTATGAAGGCAACTGGCGGGATATTTTTCAAAATTGGGAAGCTCTCGTACACTCTTATCCCGGATTTATCGACGGAATGATTTTTAAATTCCTGAACACATCAACGTTCGACGGTTACAATCCTTACCGTGTAACCAAAGGCGGATTTGATTGGGAGGTCATAGAGCCGGATAACCCGTGGTCGTATATCGGTTACTGGGGTGATCACCAGATTATCTACCTTCTCAAGCTGCTCGAATTTTATCAGATGCATGAGCCGGAAGCCATTGTGGAGCTGTTTGCCAAAGAGATGTTTGTTTATGCGAATGTTCCCTATCGGATCAAGACGTACGAAGAGATTGCGGCTGACCCCAAAAATACAATTGATTTTGATGAAGGCCTGGATCAGAAAATACGAAAAAATGTGGCGGAAACAGGAGCCGATGGCGCGCTGCTCAGAAACAGCGAAGGGGATATCCACAGGGTGAATTTCCTGGAGAAGATCCTTGCAACCGTGCTTGCCAAAATGTCAAACTTTATCCCTGAAGGCGGCATTTGGATGAATACTCAGCGGCCGGAATGGAATGATGCAAACAACGCGCTTGTGGGCAATGGAGTCTCCATCGTTACCCTATGCTATCTGAGACGATTTTTGAAGTTTTTTGAAAAGGTGTTCGCTGAGGCTGAAATTTCTCAAGTTCATGTGTCTGACGAACTGCATGATCAATTTCAAGAGATCATGTCGGTTTTGGAGGAGCATCAACACTTGTTGGAAAGCGGATTTAACGACGAAAGCCGAAAAGTGATAACCGATGCTTTGGGGCAGGCGGGCAGCAGTTACCGCATCAGAATCTATGATGAGGGATTCAGCGGTGAAAAAAAGGTGCTTCAAATTGACCGGATTTCGTCATTCATTGAGATTGCAAACCAATTCCTCGAGCACACTATTGATGCCAACAAGCGAATGGATGATCTCTATCACTCCTATAACATCATGAGTTTAGATGATGATGGCATCTCCATCTCTTATCTGAGCGAGATGCTTGAAGGCCAGGTGGCTATTCTGAGCTCAGGGTACCTTGATTCTGCCGAATCCTTGAATGTGCTCCAGTCACTCAGAAAAAGTGCACTTTACCGGGAAGACCAGAACAGCTTCATACTCTATCCAAACAAAGAGCTTCCCCGTTTTCTGGAGAAAAACAATATTCCTGAGGCATCCATTCTTAAATCTGAGCTTCTGCAAAAGCTGGTTGAAGATGGTAACAGAAGCCTGGTTGTTCAGGATGTGAAAGGCGGGTATCACTTCAACGGTAACTTCAAAAATGTCGCTGATGTGAAAAAAGCCGTAGAGGAGCTTAAACACAACGGATATAAGGATCTCGCGGAAAAAGATGGTCAAATTGTACGTAAAATTTTTGAAGAGGTCTTCAATCATAAAGCATTCACCGGTCGGTCGGGTACCTTTTATGCATATGAGGGGCTGGGCTCCATCTATTGGCATATGGTATCGAAACTGCACCTGGCGGTAGCCGAAGTATGCATAAAAGCTTCTAAAGAGCAACCGGGCAATGAGACCTATAAATCTTTACTAAATCACTTCTATGAAATTGGCAAGGGAATTGGGATTCATAAATCACCTGAGCTTTATGGTGCATTTCCAACAGATGCCTATTCTCATACACCATCTCACCGGGGAGCACAACAGCCCGGCATGACCGGTCAGGTAAAGGAGGACATCCTTACCGCTTTGTATGAACTGGGTGTATTTGTAGAGAATGGTACGCTTGGTTTCGATCCCGTGTTGCTTCGTAAATCAGAATTCAGAGAAGATCAAGGCACGCTTCATTTCATCAATGTTGAACAGGGTGCTGAACCGGTAGATCTGCCTGATCACTCGCTCTGTTTTTCATATTGCCAGATCCCCGTTCTCTACCGGACCGGGGCAGCCGAAGGTATTGAAATACACTTTAATGATGGCACGAAAGAGCTGTTTAACAACCTGAACCTCGATCGGCCTACAAGTGAGCGGATTTTTCAGCGAACCGGTGAAATCAAAAAACTCTTGGTTTCTCTAAAAGAAGATCGTCTTAACTAAAAACTAAAATGATTGTGAAAAGAATAACCCCAATACTGATTATAACCCTGATGGTGACTTTGATGGTCTCATGTTCCGACCGGCCAAAACATGATTTCTCTTCTGTTCAAATTACAGCTGAGGAGATTCTCGGGGATCCCTACTACCAGGCCATCTCATTTGGGGCTTACCGGGAAACAACGCGGGATATTCAGCCAACGATTCCTCAAATAAAAGAAGATCTGCAGATTTTGCATGCGATGGGAATCAGGTTGCTTCGAACCTATAATGTGCATTATGATGAGGCTGCCAACCTGCTGCAGTCTATCCGTGAAATGAAGGAAGATAATCCCGATTTTGAGATGTACCTGATGCTTGGTGCCTGGATCGATGCCAAACACGCCTGGACAGATGAGCCTGAACGGATTCGGGATGAAGATAGTCCTCGAAACGCAGTTGAAATTGACCGCGCCGTAGAACTGACTCAACAGTACCCTGAAATTGTGAAAATAATTGCCGTAGGCAATGAAGCGATGGTTCACTGGGCTGCTGAGTACTGGGTTGAACCTTCCATCATTCTGAACTGGGTAAATCATCTGCAGGATTTAAAAAGAGACGGAGAACTGCCCGAGACATTGTGGATAACCTCTTCCGATGATTTTTCATCCTGGGGGGGAGGTGGAGAAGAGTATCATACTGCCGACCTGGATGCGCTCATTGAAGCTGTAGACTTCATTTCAATGCATACCTACCCGATGCACAACACCCATTACAACCCTGATTTTTGGGGAGTACCTGAAGATGAAATGCATCTGAGTGATATGGAAAAAATTCACTCGGCGATGGATAGGTCCCTCGATTTTGCAATCAATCAGTACGACAGCGTGGTTGCATACATGCAAAGCCTTGGCGTGGATAAACCGGTTCACATCGGCGAAACCGGCTGGGCTACGGTTTCAAACGAATATTACGGTGCGGATGGAGCAAGGGCGACTGATGAATACAAATCCGGTCTGTACTACAAGATGATTCGTGAGTGGTCTGACAGCAACAACATCACCGTTTTCTACTTTGAAGCTTTTGACGAACCCTGGAAAGACGCTGCAAATCCGCTTGGTTCTGAGAACCATTTCGGCCTGATTAACCTGCAGGCTGAGGCTAAATACGCTATCTGGGATCTGGTGGATGAGGGTATTTTTGACGGGCTGACCCGGGATGGCATGCCAATTACGAAAACGTTTGGCGGCGATCTGGATCTGCTTATGGAAACGGTGGAAGTGCCTCCTACTGAAGAGGAGATAACGGCCAGACTAGAAGGACAATAAACTGCATATAGCCGTCCGGTAAGGGCAGGCTATATAATTGATTAATAATTGATTATGTCAGCGAACATGAATTCTGAAAAACTTGAAATGGAGGTTTTTGAAACCTCTGAGGGAGGGAACCGGGTTGCCAGGATTTCATCATTTCATGATTCGGAGCATATTGAGTGGGTTGACGCCATGTACAGCTCAGAAGCTGCAAAGTACTACGATGATACGGCAGTACACGGGTACGGAAGTACGTATAAGATATTCGAAGAGGAACTGCGGTATGCCAAAAATGCCGCCCCCGACAAACATTTATTACAGGCTGAAGCATGCGTGTATGCAGAGGTTCCTGCATGAAACACGATGTGTGGTTCCGGTCAAAAAATGCTGCAGACAGTGGCTGGGAGTGGGCACCGAAAGAGCAAAAACATCTGCACCCTAAATATGTGCCGGTATTCCGCTACGCCCGCGATACTATTGGCACGCTGAATAACCTGGTTGACGGCGATGGTTCAATTTCCGTCCTCACCCTTAATGAGTATGAAGAAGCAAAAGAGTTCAGTATTCAGCTGAAAAATAAATCAGAACAGTTCGGAGTTAGTGGAAAAGCTATTCAAACGGTATGTATACCTACCTATGAATGACCAGTCATAAATCATAAATAAATAATAGATGTCACAGGCTAAGGCTTTAAAAAAGAAGGTGCCCTATCGTCATAAGATAGCATTCGGGATGGGTATGTTGGCTAACCAGATGTTTCCTGCTACACTGGGGATATTCATGGTTGTTCTGGTACAGAATCTTGGATTTCCGGGCTGGATGTGGGGTATCGTCTATTTCCTCCCCAGGGTTCTTGATGCCGTTACCGACCCTATCGTGGGGTTTATATCTGATAATACCCGCTCAAGATTTGGACGTAGAAGGCAGTATGTGATTACAGGTGCGGTTATCATGGGGATCGCATTTACGATCATGTGGCAGCTCTATGCAGAAAACACAGTCAGTTACAATTTTGGCTACTTCTTATTCTGGTCATTTGCCTTCTACATCGGTTTAACCATATTCAGTGTGCCTTATGTGGCTATGGGTTATGAAATGAGTGAAGATTTTCATGAGAGAACCGAAATTATGGCCATTGCTCAATGGATTGGTCAATGGGCGTGGGTAATCGCTCCCTGGCTTTGGGTGATCATGTACGATCCGGTATGGTTCCCATCCGCTGAAGCAGCCACTCGAGAGCTTGCTATTTATGTAGGAGTCATTTTTGCTCTGTGTGCTATGATTCCCGGGATTTTTATTCCCAGTAAATCTACGGTAAATGAAGATTATGAATCGCTGACACTGAACAACATTAAGCGGAGCCTCAAAGAAATCATCAGGGGATTCAAGGAGGCACTTTCATCCACCCCATTCAGAAAACTCTGTATTGCTACGTTTTTCATTTTTAATGCCTTTAACACCGTTGCCGGGTTTACTTTCTTTATTGTTGTATGGTATTTATTTGGCGGAGACGCGGGTGAAGCAGGCATATGGATCCCTCTCTTTGGTAGCGCCGGCGCACTGGTGACCACCTTTCTGGTTATCCCTATTGTAGCTCGTATGTCAAGAGTACTTGGCAAGAAAAGAGCATTCATGATCGCTCAAACGATAGCACTGTTTGGGTATGCAAGTTTGTGGTTCCTTTTTGTTCCCGGAAAACCATGGATGTTCTTGCTGGCCTTACCATTTCACTCATTCGGGATTGGTAGTCTGTTTGTGTTGATGATGTCGATGACAGCTGATGTTATTGATATAGACGAACTCAATTACGGAAAACGGAGGGAGGGAATATTCGGGGCGATCTACTGGTATATGGTGAAATTTGGTTTTGCGATCGCCGGAGGATTAAGCGGGGTCATTCTTACCGTAGTGGGTTTTGATGGTAACCTGTCTGTTCAGCCTGAAGGAGCAATCACGGGATTGAGAATATTCTTTTCGGCTTTACCCATGTTTGGAACAATGGTTGCACTTTGGGTAATGCGAGACTATGATGTAAACGAAGCAAAAGCGAATGAAGTCCGTAAGATCTTAGATGCCCGAAAAGCAGAAAAAGAAGCAGTTGCTGTCCCTTATTCTTACCAGAAAGACCGGTTGCTCTCTATTACCTCTGTCGATTCCGAAGTGGATGTTGTCGCTGCTGAAATCAACAAACTCAGCATCAGTAAGTTAAAGAAACACTTCAAAGAGTCGCTGAACAGCGGTATTCATGGCTTCTGTTTCAGTCCTTACATGGAAGGCCAAAACCTGGGTGATCAGATTTCAAGAGAACAAATTGAGAAAAGAATGAAGATTGTGGCTCCTCACACCAAATGGGTACGTTCATTCTCATGTACCGATGGTAATGAATTCATCCCCGAAGTTGCCAAGAAAATGGGGCTAAAAACCTTAGTTGGGGCCTGGATCGATGATAACCTTGAAGCGAATCAAACAGAGATAGAAAATGTAATTAAGGTTGCCAAAGCCGGCCATGCAGATATCGTTACTGTTGGCAACGAATGTTTGCTCAGGAATGAACTGAGTGAGGATAAGATCATTGCGTACATCAATCAGGTAAAGAAGGCGTTGCCCGGAGTAATGGTTAGTTACGTAGATACGTATTATCAACTCTATCAAAGCCCAAAAGTGATTCAGGCATGTGATGTTGTACTTGCCAATTGTTATCCGTTTTGGGAGGGTTACGATGCCGAACATTCATCCCTCTATTTGGCAAAGATGTATGAGGTGATAAGTAATATTGCTGATGGCAAGAAGGTGATCATTGCAGAAACCGGCTGGCCTACCTATGGGAAAAGCGTTGATCAGGCCGAACCTTCCGTTGAAAATATGATGAAGTATTTCATCCGATTGAAAAAATGGAGTGAACAGGAAGGAATTGAAGTGTTTTACTTCTCTTCTTTTGATGAATCCTGGAAAGCCCGACACGAAGGTGATGTTGGAGCAAGATGGGGTCTTTGGAATAAAAATGAACAGCTAAAAGTAAATTAAAATGTCATATAGATCAGAAAAATTCTTAAAGTATAAAGGCACAAATGTTCCTGAGCAAGTAAGCCTGCTGAAGAGGTTGCCGGAAGATGAATTGAACAAGCTCTTTCTTGACGTATTAAATGATGGAGTGCATGGGTTTTGTTTTAGCATCTATGAAGAGGGCCAAAAGCCCGGGGATATTATTTCGGAGGAGCAGATCCGCAGGAGAATGGAGATATTGGCTCCGCATACCAAATGGATTCGTTCGTTTTCATGTATCGAGGGCAATGAGGGGATCCCGAAAGTAGCGAAAGAGTTAGGAATGAAAACCTTGGTTGGGGCTTGGCTCAGCAGCGATCGCGAAAAAAACCAGCAGGAAATTGATGCGCTGGTCCGGCTTGCTGAGGAAGGATTAGTGGATATTGCCGCTGTGGGTAATGAAGTGCTCTATCGCAATGATCTGACTGAAGATGAACTGCTTGAATATATTGAAGATGTAAAACAGCGGATTCCTGATATTGAGGTTGGGTA
The DNA here is from genome assembly GCA_007693295.1 of Balneolaceae bacterium. GTDB lineage: Bacteria > Bacteroidota > Rhodothermia > Balneolales > Balneolaceae > Rhodohalobacter. Next base: position 2,780 of record REDT01000092.1, on the reverse strand, counting down.
TGTTGACGCCTATTATGAATTTGTTAAACGTCCAAGGATTTCTGAAGCCTGTGATCTGATTTTGTGCAACTGCTATCCCTATTGGGAAGGCACTCCATTTGAATACTCCTTTGATCACATGCGCCATATGTTTCAGATGGCTAACGATGCCGGCAAAGGAAAGCGGGTTGTGATAACAGAAACAGGCTGGCCAAGCCAGGGTGAAGGTTTGGGCGCTGCAGACCCTTCGCGGGTTAACGCAATGAAGAATTTCATCAACACCCATCTGTGGGCCGTTGAAAATAATATCGAAACCTTTTACTTCTCATCATTCGATGAAGCCTGGAAAGTGGGGGCTGAGGGTGAGGTTGGTGCTTACTGGGGCGTATGGGACAGCAAGGGCAACCTCAAATTCGGATAATGGATACATTTAAAAATTTGGGTATTAAGCCTGGAAGAGCTATATGCTATTCAGGTTTCAGGCATGGACAAGTTCCCGGTGGAGAATATCCCACCTATGAACAGGTGAAAGAGGATATGTTAATTCTGGAGCCACTCTATAACTACCTGCGTATATACGATTGCGACCCGCATGCTCTCACTATTTTGGATGTAATTCAGAAAGAGAAGCTTGGCTTTAAGATTATGTTAGGTGCGTACATCGAAGCAGAGATGAATAATTTTAACTGCCCCTGGGATGGCGGTGTTCATTCTGAAGAACAGCTTGCTCTGAATGCCGAATTGAATCAAAAGAAGATCAACAGGATTATTGAGTTAGCCAATACCTATTCGGATATAATCTTTTCACTATCTGTGGGTAATGAAGCCTGTGTTGGTTGGACCGATCACTATGTTCATGAAAACAAGGTGATTGAATATGCAAAACAGGTAAAAGCAAGAGCGAGTCAGCCGGTAACCTTTTGTGAAAACTATGAGCCCTGGCATTTTAAGCTGGAGAAACTTGCAGAGGAGCTTGACTTCATATCCATCCACACCTACCCGGTATGGGAATACAAACACATTGACGAAGCACTGCAGTATACAATGGAAAATTACTATTCCGTTGCAGATAAATATCCCGAAAAGGCGGTGGTGATTACTGAAGCCGGATGGGCAACCAACTCAAACGGACGAGGCATTGACCCGGATAATGTGAATGAACTCTACCAAAAAATTTACTTCGAGAAATTGATGGCCTGGGTTGAAAAGGAGGGTATTCTTACATTCTTCTTTGAAGCATTTGATGAACCCTGGAAAGGTTCACCCGAACCGCTGGAGCCTGAAAAACACTGGGGACTTTTTAAAGTAGACCGAACACCCAAACTGGTGATGCAAACGTACCAGAAAGTTTAAGCCGACCTGACAGATTGAAACCGACCTGCCCCATGGGGATTCCTTCGGAAACAGCATTCATGTCCAAACCCCGCTAAAGCGTTCCCCCTCTTTCCGGGTTTGCCAGTCCGCACTCTGCGGATGAGGCAAACCCGAAGAGAGGGGGACAGGGGGTGAGTCCGCCCCGGATGGCGAAGAGTAGAGAGGGGGACAAGCCCCATCGGGCTCCCTACGGGAGGGGTGAGTCCTCCTAAGTCGTATACTCCGCATTAATGCGCACATACTCATACGAGAAGTCCGAACCCCAGCCAACCGCCTCAGCATCACCCTGATTCAGGTCAATCAGAATAATGATAGTGGAGGATTTCATCACTTTTTCGAGCTTCTTTCGAACACCATCCACCGGCTGAGCCTTCTCCAGAACAGGATATAATTTGTTTAACTCCGTTCCGAGGTAGAGGTCCAGCTGTTCCGGATCAAATGTAACTCCCGCCCGTCCCGCAGCAGCGATGATTCGGCCCCAGTTGGGGTCTGAGCCAAAAATAGCGGTTTTTACCAGGTTGGAGTTGGATACTGTTCGTACCACCTGCCGTGCATCCTTTTCAGATTTGGCACCTTTTACCCGGTATTCAATCAGCTTGGTGGATCCCTCGCCATCCGAGATAATCAATTTGGCGAGATGGGTGCAGAGTTTTTCGAGATGAGAAACAAAGAGATTGTAGTTGGCATCCTTTTTCGTAATCTCCTTATTACCCGCCTTCCCGTTACACATGATGGCTACCATATCGTTGGTAGAGGTGTCGCCATCCACGGTGATCATATTGAAAGATTTATCTACCGCACTGCGCAAGGCCTGGTCTAACAGTTTTGAGCTTATTGCAATATCACAGACAATAAAACCGAGCATAGTACCCATGTTGGGATGAATCATGCCCGAGCCTTTTGCGATACCTCCCATGTTGATCTCAGTACCATCAATCGTAAACGAAGTGAAGCCCTCTTTCGCAAAGGTATCGGTGGTGAGGATGGCGTTGGCCGCGAGTGAACCCGCAATTTCGCGGTTCGATAGTTTCTTTACGCTTTCCCGAATACCCTCAAGTACTTTTTCTGTAGGAAAAGGCTCACCAATAATACCCGTTGATGCCACAATAACGGCTTCATTCGCTATTTTAAGCTCTTTTGCGGTGGTTTCGGCCATGGCAACGGCTCCTTCCATACCTTTCTTTCCCGTACATGCATTGGCGTTACCGGAATTGATCACAAAAGCCTGCGCCTTTCCGTCTTTGATGTGGTTCCGGCTTAGCTTGATGGGTTCGGCGCAGACCACATTGAGGGTAAAAACTGCAGCAGCTGTAGCCGGAACTTCAGAATAGATAAGGGCGAGATCCCTTCGCTTCGATTTAATGCCCATATGGGCTCCCCAACAGGTAAATCCGCGAACGTGAGTTATGTTTTTAAGCATCGATGGA
>REDT01000246.1 GCA_007693295.1 Balneolaceae bacterium | reverse complement strand
CATGACGGGATGGTTTATTTAAAAAGTAGAGCGAAATTGATTTTGACGAATATTTGCACGGTTTATATCAACCAATAATTTAACAACTTAGAATTACTGTTCAAGTTTTAGATTTTTTCCATTAAACTCTTCGTATAATTTGTAATATTTAGACTGAAGTAGATGTAATACAAGGGACTCAACACCACAACACATGACATCGCCAACCAAACAGAACCTGCCATGAACATTCGTATCCCAACTCCTGAATGGGTTATCAGTAACAATAACATGATGAATTTGCATAACTTAAGAAAATGGATGTCTCTAAGTGGGTTGTTCATTCTTCTGGCCGCCATGCCTGTCTTTGGAACAGGAATATTTCAGCCTTTAGCAGACACAACAGAGGCCGATACACTGGTCGTCCAGGAAAATAATACAACCACACAAATTGAGTATCACGATCTGGCTGAATTTATCGATGGAATTATAAATACGCAGAGACGTGGAAACAGACTTTCGGGCGTAACGGTTTCGGTAGTGCAGAATGACAGCCTTATATTCGCTCGCGGATACGGAATGGCAGATATTGAACAGGAGCGTCCGATTCTTCCTGATTCAACATTTTTTCGAATTGGGTCTGTATCTAAAACCTATACCTGGACAGCCATCATGATGCTGGCTGAAGAGGGCCTGCTCGACCTCGATACTGACGTAAACCAATACCTGAATGAGGTAGAAGTTGAAGAAGCTTTCGGTGAACCGATTACCTTGCGACATCTGATGTCGCACCGCGCGGGATTTGAAGATACAATCAGACTTTTTGCCGTAGCCGATGATGATCCCCGATCACTTTCTGAGGTTTTGAGTGAACATCAGCCCAAACGGGTTTTTCCACCCGGAGAACGCACCTCCTATTCCAATTGGGGTTCTGCACTGGCAGCCCAGATTGTTGAAGATATTTCCGGCACTCCCTACAAAACGTTTCTGCAAGAGCAGATACTCGATCCGCTGAAACTGAACTACACCATTCTCGATCTCCCGGATGAGATGTCTTCCGAAAAACGCAAAAACCTCGCTGGAGGATATAAAAAGGGACAGGGAGCACTTAACCAACAGAATTTTATGCAAATTGGAGCCTACTGGCCAGCAGGGGGTATGGCGGCCACTGCTACTGATATGGCAAGATGGATGAAGTTTCATCTGAATGGTGGTGAACTGGACGGAGTGCGTCTGCTTTCTGAAGAAGTACATCAGGAAATGTGGACTCGCGCCTACAACGATAGGCCTCATGGAGCTGATGTCTCCCACGGTTTCCAGGACATTCCATATCGCGGGTTGAGACTTCTTGGACATGCCGGAGGAACCGCAGCTTTTTTAACCAATATGATTTTGGTACCGGAGCTGAATCTTGGCGTATTTATTTCGCAAAATAGCGCTGAAAGTTATCAGCCAGTCATGCAGTTCCCGAACCTTGTGATTGACCACATCCGGGGTGAATCGTATCAGCCGTTTTTACTGGAAGAGTCGGACACGGATGAGCTGGATGAACTGGCCGGAACCTATCTGAATAACCGGCGTGTATTTTCTACATTTGCAGCCGTAATGGGTCTGGCTTCAGCTGCAACACTAACACCCATTTCAAACCAGTCTTTGACGTTGAGCAGTATGGGAGAAGAAACTTATTATGTGCAGGTACCCGATCAACCAGATCTATTTGAAGATGCTTCCGGCCAGCGATTATCGGTTATCAGAAACGACAGAGGCAGTGTAATAGCCCTGGCTGACGGCATGGGTGTTCACACGATGGAGCGGGTTGGTTTCTTCAAAAATCCGAATACATTCATGATTGCTTTCGGACTCTCTGTGCTGTTGTCGATTACGACTCTTTTGGGCGGTTGGCGGCGATTCGGTCGCGAAAACAGTCCGGGTTTTTCTTCGCGCATAGCCGGATTTATATCTTTCCTGGCATCGCTATCGGTCTTCTTATTTGTAGCAGCTGTTATCACTTTAGCCGCCTCTTTTGCCGGTTTTGACCTCAGCCAGATGGCAGATAACTATCCGTCAGCCTCTATGTTTTTTACTCACTATGCAGGCTGGCTTACAGCAATCATGTCGGTGATCATGCTGGGGGGATTATGGCCTGCCTGGACAGACGCTGGGTGGCCGTTGCTGCGGCGACTGCACTTTACAGTATATGCGCTGGTTCTGATCTTTTTCGCTTCTCAGCTCTGGCAATGGCGAATTATCGGTGCCGCTGTGGTTTGACAGATCACTTCTAAATCTGTTTAAATTGTATAACACCAATAATTACCGTTGTGAACAGACTTTTTTCCGGATCTGAATCTATGGTTTGGAGTTACTGCTCAGCATGAAATCCGTAAACCACACCGTCGAGGCCGCCAAAGAAGACCATCTCGTTTGCTGCAACCGGGGAGGAGACCACGCCGTAAATGCTGGTATCAGGCTCTTTATCCCACAAATAGCTCCATTGCACTTCACCGGTAAGCCGGTCAACGGCAAAAAAACCGCCTCTGTGATCAATTCCATAGTTTGCATTCCCGAATGCGCCTGTAAACACCGAGTTTTGTGTAACGGCAGGGGTAGACCAGGGTGAGCCGCCCAGGTTGGCCGACCATAAGAGATTCCCGTTTTCGGGATCGAATGATTTCAGCAGCTGATCGTCTGAAGATCCGATATAGAGCTTACCGTCAAATGTGGTTCCGGATGATTCTACCCACGATCCCCAGTGAAAGTATCTCCACTCTTCTTTACCTGTTGAAGCGTTGATTGCATAGAGATCCGCGCTGCGGCTGCCAATGATCACCTTTCCATCTATATAAACCGGGGAGGAGACGATCATCTGGCCCGTATCAAATTTCCAGTTCAATTCACCGGTTGCGGCATTCAGGGCGTATACGTGATGATCGTAACTGCCAAAGATGACCATTCCATCTGCTACAACCGGGATGGAGTGAACCGGACCTTCGGTTTTAAATCTCCACGTTTCGGTGCCGCTGTTCGCATCAATGGCAAAAAGATGACCGTCGCCACTGCCCGCATAGACTACATTATCTGAAATCGCAACTCCGGAAACTGCAGTATCCCAGCCCGGGTTTTCATCAATCGGAAGTTTACGCTGCCATACTTGACCACCGGTATCAAAAGTCCAGATGGGTCTGCCGGTTTTTGAATCCAGTTTGTAGAGCTTCCCTCCGTCGGAAAGAGTGTAGACTGAACCCTGATGCAACAGTGGGCGCGAAAATATTGCACCATCGGCCTCAAATTTCCATATCAGCGAACCGTCATGCTGAGAAAGGGAGTAGAGATTTCCGTCCGTACTGCCGATATAGACATTTTCATGATCTGCTGAAGCACCTCCCCAAACCGGTCCGTCAGTTTCAAACGTCCATGCAGGAGTTGCGGTTGACCGGCTGCTGATAGGTTCGTTGGCTGCCGGAAAATCATCAACAGGGTATAGTTCAAAACTCAGACCGCGGGATGAACCGGGAAAAGTACCGGTAATTTTTTGGGTGTCCGAATCAAATGAAAACTGAACAGTACCTGCAGAAAAATAGGTGTCAGTCTTATTTACAGTTCCAATGTTCCGTTTCGGAAAAGGGATGACCGGCATATAGGTGGTTGCGGTCAGGTCGCCATTTTCATCAAGGGTAAAACCGAGGTAAAATTCTGTGGACTGGTTTTCATAAACCAACTCTCCGCCCCAAACGCCGGGGTCCGGCGTGGCTTCTTGTTTGGGCTGAGCAGAGAGCGTTAGAGGCAGGAGTAACAAAAGTGTGAGGAAAAGATTGGATTTCCGGATGGCAGTGTGATTTATAGGTTTGCGTAAGCTTATGGAAGAGAGTTGATTACAATATATGTATAACTGTTCTGACAAATTTAAGCGTCAGTCATAATTATTCAATTTGTCAATTGAGTTCTCTACGACTTAAAACCACAGGAGGTTTCAATGTTTATAACCCTTCACATGAACTTCCCGGCACCCCCGGTCATTTAGAGGCGTCACACATAGAGCGTTAATTGGATGTACATCTATTGAAATAGACAGGACTACCCCTCTTTCCGTCTCCCAATAAGCCAGATAAACAGCGCAGCGGCCAGGCCGGGGTAGAATGGTTCAAGCCCCAGGAAGGCATATCCGCCCTCAACAGGAGGGTAGAGGGTGCCCAGCGCAAGCCAGATAAAGGAGATGGCGGTGCACCCGATAATGGATGCGAAAACATACCCTGTTTTCAGTGTGAATGGCTTCAGGTAGATCCCCAGTACCGGAATGAGCAGGCCGGGGATAAAGACGGACCCAATCACATACCAGAGATCGATTACGCTTGGATAGATCAGAATCAGCAGGATACCGAGCAGCGCGGAGATCAGAATGCTGATTCTTGTGAGCAGGTTTGGATTAACTGCCGGAAAGTACCTGGCGAGATAATCGCGGCCGAGGGTTTGCCCGGATATGAACAGGTAGCTGTCCAGTGTCGACATAATGGTGGCCAGAAGTGCGATAAAGAAGAATCCCTTCAGGCCAATTGGCAGTATCTGGTCGGCCAGCATGGGATAAGCCAGTACCGGCTGGGCAAGGTCGGGGCCTAAAATTGCAAATGCATAGAGTCCGGCAAAGGCGGTTAAAAAGTCAAACGCCATCCAGAACAGAATGGATACAAAAACACCTTTTCTTGCTATTTCAGGCGATTCTGCCGCAGCGGCACGCTGATGGAAACTGGGATCCACAAATGTCCAGAGAGCAATGAAAAACCAAACCAGGATATACTGAATGGTATTCCCTCCGGTGATGTCTCTGTGGCTATCGGGTACGGCATTCCACACTGTTCCCAAACCGCCAAACTCACTCCATGCGAAGATCAGCAGAACGATGAAGCCGGAAAACATCAAAACAACCTGAAGAACATCTGTTCTGATAACGGCGCCGAATCCCCCGATGGTGATATATAAAACCGAAAAGAGGGCAACAAGAGACGCATAAAAAAGAAATGGAGCATCCCCTCCGCTCAAAAATTGAAAGAGTAGCCCAAGCATTAAAATGTAGGGAGCGGGGCTCACAAGAATAAAGATCGGCAGTGCACTCAGCCGTCCGGCTTTGTCGCTATAGCGGTTGGCAATAGCTTCAGGGATGGTTAATGCTTTGTTCAGCCTGATTTTGCCCGCCAGAAAAATGGCAAAAAGTGCGGAAAAGAGATAAAAAGGTGCACCCAGGATTAACCATTGAGAGATCCCGAACTGATAACTCCACTCACCCACACCCAGAATGCCTCCATACCAGGTTGAGACAAGGGTGGCAACAAAAGCAGGCAGGGTTACTTTTCTGCCGCTAAGGAGAAAATCCTCTTCAGATTCTGCACTCCAGCCCTTTTTCCAGCTTAGCCAGATCAGGAAAAAGAAGTAAACTATTACAAACGACCAGTCGATCCAGGAAAAAGCTGCGTCCAAAATCAGTTATTTAGGTAATTAATGATTGATGAAGAGAAGAAGGTCTCCCTTTTTAAACTCAATTTCGACCTCTTTTTTTACAGTTCTGTTTGAGCTACCATCCCGAACACCGTTTTGAAGCGTTTCGTTATGCAGCGGATATAGAAGTCCTTTTGTGGTTATGCCTTCAACCTTGCCTGAGAGGGGGAAAAGCGAGACCGAAGTGCCTTCGGGCAGTTCGGTTCGAAATGGGGATTGGATCAACAAGATGTCAGAATAAGTGTCTTTAAAGATCAGTGATTTAAACTTTGAATCGAACTGCTTCAACACCGAAAGGTTTTTCAGGGTATGATCGAGCCGCTTGCCGGTTGCCCCGAACACAATAACCTCTTCCGCTCCTTTTTGAAGGGCAATGGATAGGGCCTTTTCAAGATCGTTTGTCTCCTGGCCGGGATCATGGATCATCTCAGCCTCTTCGTTTCCGGTGGGCCGGTAACTGTCAAAATCACCGACAATAACATTCGGAATAAGATTAAACTGCTGTGCTATGCGCGTGCCGCCGTCAGCCGCAATGAGGAGAACATGATCGCTGATCTGATCTTTAAGCTGATTTAAGCGTGGTGGCTTGCCGTCGCATAAAATAACCGCCTTCATATCTGTTGTTTTTAAACTATTGGTTCTTTGGGTGCGTTACTGAACTCTTCTGCTTATCAGGGCTTGCTATCTGTTGACAGAAACGTCATTTTAGTCTACTTAAAAAAACTGCTCCAGAATAAAGAAATTATGTTTAAAGAGTTCCTCAATAAACTGAAAAATAAGAAACGTATAGGGGTTTTTTCTCATCTCCGCCCTGATGGCGATTGCGTAGGCTCGCAGATTGCCTTATGCCGGTGGCTTGAAAAAAACGGATATGAGGCCAAAGCGTTTAATGAAGATGATGTACCATTGAACCTTATGTGGCTTTTAGACTATTTCCCGATCCAAAAACCAACCGAAGAGATGGTGGCTTCCTGCGACTTAATCATTTTAGTTGATGGAAACGCAGTTCACCGGTTTGGGGAACTGGAAGAGTGGCAGAAAAAATATTCGTTGCCGATGATGATTGTAGATCACCATCCTGATCCTGAAAACGGCTTTGATGTAATGGTATCCGTTCCTGAAGCTTCCTCAACTTGTGAGTTGATTTATAAGCTCTTTTCCGAACACGATGCTGAACAGATAGATGAGGATACGGCAAAAGCACTCTATACAGGAATTATTACCGATACCGGTTCCCTGCAGTTCGACAGTGTGACACCCGAAACGGTTGAAATTACGGCTGATCTTCTTCGCCGGGGGAACTTCAAGCCAAATGAGATTATTGAAGAGCTCTATTCTAACAAGAAGTTAGCGCAGTATAAGCTGCTTAGCAAAGCTCTTACCACTATTGAACTCTATCAGGATAATCATATAGCAGTGATGTACGTTACACAACAGATGATGGATGATACGGGCACCAGCAACGTGGATACAGATGGGTTTGTGAACTATCCGCTGAGCCTGCAGGGCGTTAAAGCCGCCATAATATTCAAGGATCTGAATGAAGACGGAATCAAAATGAGTTTGAGGTCACGCAGTGAAATCGATGTCAACATTTGGGCACGTCAACTCGGCGGCGGCGGCCATAAAAAAGCAGCCGGAGCCTGGCACCCCGGGCCTCTGGAAAAAGCGATTGCCGACACCATCGAAATTGGAAAAAAACAGCTGTAACAGTTTGAAAGCAATTCTACTCTATAGCGTAAGTATACTGCTGATTCTATTCAGCACCGCATGCAGCAATGATCCTGTTTTGGAGAATATTCAGCCTGAAGACCAGGATGAAGTCCCATTCTCAGCGGCAAATGTTAACAACAATACGCCAACTGCAGACGAGTTCTCTGAAAGAAGCGGTATAGCTGAAGGCGTAACCATTGACCTGAGCCGGACAAACGCCATTACAATGGCAGTGGAGAAGGCCAGTTCTGCTGTGGTTAGCGTTATGGCCACCGAAACAGTCAGGCGCTTCGAATCTCCCCATGATGAGTTTTTCAGATATTTTTTTGGTGGACAGCTGCCTCGTGAGAATACAAATATGGGCTCCGGTTTTATTATCAGCGAGGATGGACTTGTAGTTACAAATCAACACGTGGTTGGTAAAAATCCATCAGAAATTATGGTGTCAACAACCGATGGCGCTAGCTTTAAAGCGAAACTGATTGGAGTAGACGAGTTAACCGATATTGCGCTGCTTCGGGTTGAGTCGGAAGCCACATTTCCGTACGTGGAGCTGAGCGATTCTGACGATGTAATAGTAGGTGAATGGGCTATCGCCCTGGGCAATCCGTTTGGCCTTTTTGATGACGGTAATCCCACGGTTACCGTCGGCGTGGTAAGCGCAAAAAACCGTGATTTTAACCCCGATCCCAATAATCCCCGCGTCTATATAGACATGATCCAAACCGATGCGGCTATAAACAGGGGGAACTCCGGCGGCCCGCTGTTAAACAGTGCAGGAAACGTGATTGGCATGAACACCTTTATCTATACCGGTGGTACCAGTGCCGGGTTTGTGGGATTGAGTTTTGCCATTCCAAGCAACAGAATTGAGCGGGTAATTTCTCAACTGCTTACCAGCGGTGTGGTTATGCTCGATTATGATCCCGGGTTGGAGTTTACATCCATGACCGAGCAGCTCGTTTACAGATACAGGCTTCCTTATGTTCAGGGATTACTGGTTACGAGCGTTAATAAAAACGGTCCGGCATTTGAGGGTGGTATTATGCCCGGCGATGTGATCGTTCGTATTGGCGATGAACGGGTAGTGAGCGAGATGCATGCATGGGCGCTTCTCAGGGAGTTTGAAGTGGGAGATACCATGAAGGTGGAGTTAATTCGCGATAACAGCCTTTATGAAGCCGGTATACAGCTGCGGCAAAAAGTTTCTGGCAGGTAATAAAAAAAACCGCCGACAGAATTCTCATCTGCCTGCGGTCTTCTTCATCTCTTGATTTCTTTAAAATCCCTCATTGAAAAGCTCTTCTTCGCCCGGTATATCTAAACCCGGCTATTACAACGGTTAGAGGTAAGTGCCTCAGTTTGTTTCATTAACTATTAGTATGAACCCAAAAATCACAATCCCTTACAAAGTTTTTTCAATTATTTTCAAGAGGCTGTTTTAAGCATATAGAAGGCAGATTTTTTGTATTATATAAAGCTATGCTATTAGAAAAAGAAAACCCGAGCCGTACCGAGTATCTTATTGAAGTTCCTGATGGACAACACACCGATATCAGGCTGGATAAGTATATTTCATCGTTTGTTCAAAATGCTACCCGAAACAAGGTGCAAAAAGCGATAAAAAGCGGCTATGTACTTGTGAACGGTAAAGTCGAAAAATCTTCATATGTGATGCAGCCGGGCGATAAGATAGAGATCAGTCTGCCCAAGCCTCCTCCCCCAAAAGCCAAAGCTGAAGATATTCCGATCGATGTGATTTATGAAGATGATGACCTTCTGATTGTAAATAAACCGGATGATATGGTAGTGCATCCGGCGTATGGCAACTGGACCGGTACGCTGGTAAACGGGCTGCTCCATCACACCGGCAAGAACCTCTCCAAGACCGAGGAGGAAACACTGCGCCCGGGCATTGTTCATCGCCTGGATAAAGATACAAGCGGACTGCTGGTAGTGGCCAAAAATGAGGTGGCTCACCAAAAGCTTTCCAAACAGTTTGCAGATAAATCGGTTAAGAGAACCTATTGGGCAATTGTTTGGGGAAATCCACCTGAGGAGGGCGTGATAGAGGGAAGTCTTGGTCGGTCACCGAAAGACAGGAAAATTATGACCGTTCTTAACGACGAAAAAGGCAAACCAGCGGTAACCCATTTCAAGCGCCTGGAGGAGTTTGATCATCTGGCTCTGTTGGAAATTCATCTTGAAACCGGCCGTACTCACCAGATCAGGGTTCATATGAAGCATGAGAAGCACTATGTGTTCGGGGATAAAACCTACGGCGGTGACACGGTTCGCTACGGCCCCAACTCCGGCTCAAGAAAATCGATGTTCAACAATCTTTTCGCAAAACTTGAACGTCAGGCCCTTCATGCAAAAACGCTGGGGTTCATTCATCCATCTACCGATGAGTTCGTAACTTTTGATTCACCGCTGCCCGAAGATTTTCAATATCTACTGGACAAACTCAGAACTAACTGTAAACCAAGATTGGATTGATGTCAGTAAATAATAAAAAAATCAATATTGAAGTAGAGCTCGACAAGAATAATATCCCGGAAAATATTAAATGGGATGCCACTGACCTTGACGGTTTTGATGAGGCGTCCTGCAGGGCAATGATACTGGCTCTTTGGGATCACAACAACAAAGATACCCTGCGCCTTGATCTCTGGACAAAAGAGATGACCATCGATGAGATGAAAATCTTCTTCCATCAAACACTGGTTACTATGGCCGATACCCTGGAAAACTCGACCAACGACCCCAGAATAAGCGGGGATATGCGCGACTTCTGCGATTATTTTGCTGAAAAGATGCAAATTTCGAATTAGCAGCTTGTACAAACAGGCAGTGGAATAGTTGTTATATTAGAAAATATGCAGCCCTGTAATTCATTTGCTTCAGGAAACACACTTTTTAGATGCCGGGGATTACCTATTTTTATGGAAACACCGTAAGTTGCCTTTATTGAATATCTTATTCTAAGTTTTTACGTAAACAAACCTTTTGTTATGCAATACCTTGATTTTGAACAACCCATTGCTGATCTGGAAAAGAAAATTGATGAGCTGAACGAGCTTTCAGTGGGCGATGACGTATTAAAGCCCGAAATAGACAGACTCAGAAAAAAAGCGGATCAGCTTCGCGAATCAATATTTACAAATCTTACAAGGTGGCAAAGAGTTCAGCTTGCACGTCATCCCGAGCGTCCATATACGTTCGACTATATTGAGCTGATGACAGAGGATTTTATTGAACTTTACGGAGACAGGTTTCATGCTGATGACAAAGCTATGGTTGGCGGCCTTGCAACCATGGACGGTGAAACGGTTATGATTATCGGACACCAGAAAGGGAGGGATACCAAAAGCCGGCAGTTTAGAAATTTCGGAATGGCCAACCCGGAAGGGTATCGAAAGGCCTATCGATTAATGAAGATGGCCGAAAAGTTCGGCATTCCGGTAATTACCCTGTTAGACACACCCGGTGCATTTCCCGGCCTTGAAGCTGAAGAGCGCGGTCAGGCTGAAGCTATTGCCCGAAACCTGAAATTGATGGCGGTACTGGAAGTGCCTATTGTAACTGTTGTAATTGGTGAAGGAGCCAGTGGCGGAGCTATCGGTATCGGAATGGGAAATGAGGTGTTTATGATGGAAAATACCTGGTACTCGGTTATTGCCCCTGAATCCTGTTCATCCATCTTGTGGAAGACCTGGGAGTATAAAGAACAGGCGGCCTCGGCACTTAAGCTCACCGCCAAAGACCTCCTTGAGCTAAAGGTTATTGATGGAATTATTCCGGAACCCCTGGGCGGAGCACACAGAGACTATAAGGCCTCGGCCGGTGAGGTGAAAAAGCAGATACAAAAGAGCCTCAAGAAACTAAAAAAATTGAAAACTGATAAACTGATCGAGCAGCGCATTGATAAGTACAGTTCGATGGGAGAATGGCAGGAAGCGGGTAAAAAATGAGTATGATCCGGTTTCCCGATAAGGCCCCGGTTCACTCTTATACCCATACTTTGCGAAGCCGTTATGGCGAAACCGATCAGATGGGATATGTCTATTACGGCAGATACCTTGAGTATTTTGAAGTAGCCAGAACAGAGATGATTCGTGACCTTGGAGTTCCCTACAGCCGGCTGGAAGAAGATGGGGTTATGCTGCCTGTAACTTATTCACAGATCGAGTATAAAGCTCCCATTTTTTATGATGAAGAGATGCAAATTCAGGTTTTGGTGTACGAAAAACCACTTGTCAGGCTCGAAACCTTTTATAAAATTGTTACGTATCGGCGGGAGCTGCCGCACAGTACCGGACAGGTAAATCTCTGTTTTGCAAATAAAGAGACAAGGCGGCCCTGCAAAGCTCCGGAGTATTTCCTGGAGCTTTTGGACAAGATTTGAAATGATGAAGCAAAAGTGGCTCTATTTTGGTGTGTTAACCGCTCTTTTTTTACTGGTACTCTTCTCGTTGGGAAGCGGGTTATGGGGCAGTGAACAGTCCGGACGGCATTGGACGGAAAAGCTTTTTTACGGTGTTTGTCATCAAATGCCGGATCGTTCTTTTACATTTAACAGTCTTCCGATGGCGGTTAACAGCCGATGTTTTGGTATATTTTTCGGTCTGTTTGCCGGATGGCTGACAATTCCCCTGTCATATAAATTAACTTTTAAAAAAACATGGCCTGTAAAACTGCTTCTGTTTGCAGTGATTCTTCAAATCATCGATTTTTCAGGTAACTATCTTCAATTATGGGTAAACACAAATCTTTCGAGAGCTCTGTTGGGATTCCTTCTGGGTGCCGGTGCTTCACTTTCGATTGGTGATTTATTCTACAACAACAATTCAAAAAAATAGAACATGGAAACAGAAGAAATAAACGAAAATCCACCCCCCGCGTTTAGTAACTACCTCCCGTCAGTTGCCATTGTGGGCGCTATTTTTGGAGTAGTCAGCTTTGTATTGAGCCTCTTTTTTGGGTATCAGCAGATCAATGCGGAGCCTACCGGATCCATATTCTCACCAGTGATGCTAAGTGGTGTAGTTGTCTGTTTAATAACCTGCTTTGGAGGAGCCGTTGCCGTTTGGCACTATACCAAAGAGGTCTCTTCATCATTAACGCTTGGACAGGGTTCACTGATCGGTTTTATGACCGGCGCGGTAATCGTACTTGCAACCGTGGTCTTTAATGAGATCTGGATGCTAATTGATCCTGATTACACAGAGAAGCTTATTGAGGCTACAGTAGCCAATGTTGAGGCGATGGATCTGCCTCAAAATGCAAAAGATGACATGATTGACTCTATGGTACAGGGGGTGCGTTCCTCACAGTCTGTATTGCAGCAAATCTTTTGGGGTATTCCCGTAACCGGTTTGCTGAACCTGATAACAGGAATGATCGGCACCAAGTTATTTGCCAATAAAGAAGAGGAGTCGTTCTAAAAAGGTATGAATTCAAACTCTTCATCAGATTTTTCTTCTTCACAGGTAGTCCATTCATGGGCTGAGCGTAACGGTTTTGCGGATTGGGCAATTGCGCTCATTTGGCTGGTTTTGGCATTTGTACTGTTTCAGGCAGTTGCAGGTTTAGTATATGTGGGGTTAATGGCAATAACAGGCGAACTAAACTCCTTAACAGATCTCGAGAATGTGATGATGAATCGCCTCGATCTGCTCTTTATCGGTAACACTACAGGGCAAGTCGTGTTTCTGGGTTTAGCTACATTTTTAATTACAAAACTCCACCTTAAGGGGAATAGCAGCCTGTCGTTTCTCAGAATCAGGTGGAGTGAAGATACACCGCTCTACATCGGTGCCGGCGTATTGTTGATAGTTTGCGTGCAGCCGATTGTGCTCTACCTGGGCTACTTCAATTCGCTCATACCT
>REDT01000014.1 GCA_007693295.1 Balneolaceae bacterium | reverse complement strand
AGGGGCGGATCCTCGTCGAGTTCTGCAAGGAGATCGATCAGCCTTTCGTTGTGATCGAGAACAACCCGGATGCACTCGCTGATCTCCGGGCGGAATGCAGCGCCTATGTGTTAGGTGATTCGATGGAACCGGAAACGGCACAGGTGTCCAATCTCAAGGCGGCACGACTGATTATTTCGACGACTGACGTGAAGCCTGTCACCGAGTACTTTTTATCTTTTACCGATACCGTCGATGTCATTGTTCGCACGTACTCAATCCCGATGGCTGCCAAACTCCTCGAGAAGGGGGCGATCTACGTTATCGTGCCCGATCTCCTGGCCGCTGATCGGCTCGCCGGCGATTTACGAGCGCTCTTGAACGGCGCGTACGACCCGGAAGACCTGCGGGAGAAGACCCTGGAAGACCTCACTCCGGGGCATGAGGATGATTGATTGGGATAAGAAGCTTATTGCTACTATGGAACGGGTTCCTATAAAAGCACTTTGTGGTGGAACAGCCGGAGATATACTGAAATGATTGACTCAGGCTCTGCTTATCCGTGTTTAAGCGCTAATAATCGCCTAAGTAGTGTGAAGGTATCGCAAGATCATCACTCTCTGTTTGCCAGATCATAGACTGTATGAGCCATTGTTCATCCACGCGGACAAACTGGAAAAGTATGATTCCCCTTTCAGACTCAGCAGCATCTACGTGAACCGCATACGTACTGATGCGCTGAGCTACATTACCGAATTGATCGGTGTGCCCCCAAAGCTCCCATTCATCAAGGCTCTCAAGCCGGGCCACGCCTGCCCTGTTTTTGAGGGTTTAATTTATGAAGTATAAGATATGATGAAACAGGCAGTTATTAAGCATTCGGGGTTTAATAAATCAAAATCAATCCCTGCATTCACTCCGGCAGTCTTAATCTTATCCCCTCCCTGTCAGCTTTAATGGGATCCAGAAATGCATTGCATTCCTCAAGTTGTTCTCTTGCTCTATCATAAACACTCCAATCAATTGAGTGTGTAAATTTTTGAGCAAAATCGAGAGTGCGAATTAATGGATTGGTATTATTGTCATTTGATATTGCCTTTAGTGCAGCCAGATAGTTATTCCGGTATACAATGGGAATGATTATTTTTTGATCCATAACCGATACCAGTTCCACATTCATCATGATCCGGGCCAGCCGTCCATTACCATCTGCGAATGGATGAACTTCACTCACCAAAAACATCATGTACACTGCTTTGTGAAATGAGTACTCCAACGCTCTGTAGATCTCAAAGCCCTTTCGCAAGGTACCTTTCACTAGATCCGGATGAACAAACTGCGTGCTTCCGGCCACATTTACTCTGGTTTTGAATTGACCGGGATTCTTCTCTTTCCTTGCCGCCATAATTTCAGCATGGCGGTACTTCAGTTTTGTAATAAAATCATCAAAATCTGCCGGTACCTGACTCATTTCATAGTAGTTGGATACTATTCTGAATGTACCCAATACATCATGTGCATCATCCGGCCGTTCACTTGGAATGGTATTCCGGAAAACAATATCAGCGGCCTCACTAACCTCAAATTCCGTACCCTCAATAAAATTGGAGAAGTAGGCTTCAAAAAAAGAGAGATTCGTTCGCTCTTCCTGGGAAAGGCTGGATGTTGACCTTGAATCGGGGGCTACTTTTTTTAAATCTTCAAAGAGTTTTAGAAAGAGCGTTGCTCGGTCAGGGTCATAGGGCTCCTCCCCTTTTCGTGCTTTCGCAACTTTCGTTTTTAGTTCTGTTTCCCTTGTACCTTGCAGGGCTCCAATCAAATCATCGAGTTTCTGAAACTCATCCATCATCTCAATTTCTTTGGCAATGTCTCTGGCCTTGTCTCGAATTTGATTCACATAATCATCCCCCTTTAACCGAAAGAGCTTATCCAATCTCTTTTCCATCTCTTCCTGAGAGAGCGTCCGGCTCACAGAACCTTTTCGCGCCCGAGAGGGGCGCATATTTTCCAATAGAGTACGTGGTTCGGACGTAATATACAGGTCATTGATAAACGGCAGGTCGCTCTCGAGCTTTCCATGCCCTTTTCGTGGATTAAACGTAATACCGGGGAGTTCAGTTTTTCTTTTTTTGTCCGAAATAATAAATACAGAGCCGTCCTCCGCAGGCCGGTTTTCCAATGCGGTGCGGTCAGCAATCAATGCATCCGGATAATACTCCTTGAGCAGGTAATACCAGTTGCGCTTCACGATCACTTCGGGGTCATCCACAAAATTCTTTGTGTACAATCTTGAAGCTATTTTCTTGAGTTTTCCATCCGAAACTGCTTGATAAACCTGAGAAGTAATGTCTGTATTGGAAACAAACACTTCCGGTAACGTTTCTATGAAAGTGGGCATTAAGCGTGGTTTTCTTTTGAAAGTATTTATTTTTCGGGTATTAAGAAAGGTTTATATTCATTTTTCGGGTGTAATAGAAATATATGTCTTATTGATTACTTGCAATTCACTTCTTCATATTGGCGAATTATTATGGTCTTTCAACCACCCCTTAAATCAGTTGAATATCCCACATAATACCAATCCTCAGCCGTACTCTTTAGAATATAAACGTAGTACATCGTTTCTTGATTTAAATTCTCTTGTTCTGAAAAAAG
>REDT01000127.1 GCA_007693295.1 Balneolaceae bacterium | reverse complement strand
TATTCTCAATTCTCATGACTCACATCTGATGTCTGAATTGTACCTGGGGCGGGACTCGAACCCGCACGTTATCGCTAACACCGGATTTTGAGTCCGGCGCGTCTACCAATTCCGCCACCCAGGCTTATTACTGTATTGGAAGGGATGCAAATATACGCACAGGAGCGTTGAATCGAAATGAATATTTATATATTTAGCAGATTTAAATTCCCGAACCGGAGTTAAAATAAAAACCGGCAGCACCCCGGAAGAAAACAGGGGTGCTTTTAGACCGGATTTGAAAAATCACTACTCATATTTAACGGTGCAGCCATAGGGGGTATTGGTTGTTACTTCAACCGGCTCACCATTCAATAGGCTGGTCATCGCCGCAGTAACGTAGTTGTGCGCGCCTTCAAGGTCACGGGCACGGGCGGTTGGTTTATCGTCAATGGCTCCGTTATACTCAACAATACCTTCCGGGTTGATGATATACATATGTGGAGTTACACGGGCATCGTAAGCGCGGCCCATGGTTCCATCTTCATCTATCAGCACTGCAGTGGGTGAAGCACCTTTTTCTTTAACTGCAGCTCTGGTTTCTTCAGGACTCATATGGCCTTGTGTGCCGGGTGCGGAAGAGACAACAGATAACCAGATAACGCCCTTTTCTGTATATTTTTTCTGCATTTCCTGCATGTTATTTCCATTATAGTGCTTTACCACAAAAGGACATCCGTGGTTCAGCCATTCAAGAATAACATACTGGCCTTCGAAGTCCGACAGACTGTGTACATTACCATAAGCATCTGCAACAGAGAAATCAGGTGCAGGTTCTCCAACAGTAGCACCCGATCGCTCGGTTTCTGATGTCAGGTTTAGAAATGCCAGGGAGGCAATCAAAAGGGCACTTAAAAAGAGTAGTTTTTTCATGGTGTTGGTGATTGATTGATGTTGGTTTAGTTGGATCGAATAAATTTTTTGGCAGCTGCAGTTTATGCCGGAGTACTGTCAATCTCTACTTCATTTTTAATTTAGTCATACATACTCAATGATTCATCCTGAGAAATCATGTCTAATATATCCAGTACAATCCCGGGAGTAAGAACTGCCGGGAGAACCATTGGATCTTCCAGGTTTTTGCTGTAAATCACATTGAGCGGAACACCGTTCCTGCCAAATGACGCAAGCGCACGGGTGATTTCATCATTCCTGTTTGTCCAGTCGGCTTTTACCATCACAAAATCGAGCTCTTCAAAACGGTCTTTGACAAGGGTTGAACTGAATACCATTCGTTTATTTGCATGACAAGTTATGCACCAGTCTGCAGTAAAGTCTATATAAACATTATTTCCAGCTTCAACATGTTGCTGAACCATCTCACCGGAAAATGTTTCCCATTCAATTCCGTAGCTGTCAACGGAGGCAGACTCTCCACCGGTAACAATGGCATTTGATGAGGCAGAAAATAAAAATCCGCCAATAATAAAAAGTGTTGCGAAACTTCTGCTTATAATCCTGGCCGTTTTTGAGATTTGAAAAGCTTGCCAGCGATGGATTATCCAGATGCCAATAGATAACAGCAAAAGGCCTACCAGCAGGCGGGTCAGTCCATCCACGCCGGATTGCTGGCCAAATACCCATATCAGCCAGATCGCGGTGGCAAACAGGGGAAAAGCCATAATCTGTTTAAAGGTCTCCATCCATGCCCCGGGTTTTGGCAGATATTTTATTAAGGCGGGAAAAGAGGAGAGAAGCATATATGGTGCGGCCATGCCTATACCCAGCATGGCAAATATCATCAGGGCAGTGGATGCAGGAAGTGTAATTGCAACGCCGAGAGCCGTACCCATAAAAGGGGCTGTACAGGGGGTGGCAAGTACCGTGGCCAGGATGCCGCTGAAAAACGACCCTCGCAAACCTTCTCCGGTCCCCGCTTTTCCGGCAACATTGATCAGAGAACTTCCAATTTCAAATACTCCCATCAGGCTTAATCCAAGCCCGAACATTAGGAATGTCATAAATGCAATAAATGCGGGAGCCTGCAATTGAAATCCCCAGCCCAGTTCCTGGCCGGTGGCCCGTAAAGCCAACAGCAAACCGGCAAGAAGCAGAAACGAGAGAATTACCCCCAGACCGAAAACATAACCGTGTTTTCTCACCTCAGAAGCATTATGACCCGACATCTGCATAAAGTTCATCACCTTGATCGATAATATCGGGAAAACACACGGCATCAGGTTTAAAATCAAACCGCCGATAAAAGCGAACCCAAGAATTATGAGAAACCGCTGTGATAAAACAGGAAGTGTGCTCTCCTGGGTAATAGCAGATTCATTCTCATAAGCCGTGTCAACAAGCATTGCCTTGATTGTGCCGGCTTCATCCCATCCGTCCGGATTATAGATCAAGCCCCACAAGCGGTTAAACTCATCGGTTTTATAGCCCGACTTTTGCAGCTCCATGGTAATCGTATTGCCCTCTATTGAAAAAGGCTGGGCGGCACTGTTCTCTATTTCAGCTTCTTTTTTGGCATAGTAGATAATCTCCCGGTAGTCGGGCAGATCAAATGCATCAGTAGATAGCGTAAGAATGGCTCTATTTCCATCAAATGTGGCTTCAGCTTTCCAGTAATCCAGTTCGACAGGAAGCTTGGAGCGGGTATCGGCAAAAACGGATATCCACTCTTCATTATACTCCGGATCTTGATCGGTAACGGTCAGCGTCAATTCAAGATCGGCATATTCAGGAATGCATATTTTTTCACAAATGAGCCAGTCGGCTTCGGCTTTAAGCGTAAACTCTTCACCCGGTACCAGATTATCCGGTGCTGTGGCCTCCATCATAAACAGCACATCACCATAGTAGCCGTAGCTGCTCAGTCCGCCTCCGGCGTCAATCCAGACAGGGTAGGGCCATTGGATCTCACCGATATTAAAATCCTTCTCGTGCATCCACTCAACCATCAGCGGCATTCCTGAATCGCCGGGGTTGCGGTAGTAGACATACCAGCCGTCCCGCAGATCCATTCGAATACCTATCCAGAAAGACTCGCCCGGCTGAATGGTCTGGTTTTCAGATATCAGTTCTACTTCCGCATTCTCGGTGGTTACCGGCTGGGAGAGTAAAGGTGTGACTCCGATCCAGAAAAGGAGAAGCATCAGGATCGGTAGGCGAAATATATTCTCTTTAAACATGCGTAACAGTTTAATGTAAAGTAACCCCTAATTTATATAAAAGTAAGGTTTATACGGGTTTCCGAAATATAATTTTACACTAAATTGCCGGTTAATCACCGAATGATAACACTTTAACCGGGTCCGTTTTAGCTGCAATCCTTGCGGGTAACCATGAAGCCAGCGTACATAAAACTATTGTTATCCCGGAAACAATTACAAAGTCGAAAAATTGAGGTTCAACCGGAGCTGTACTCATGTAGTAATTCTCTTCAGAGAGAGTAATAATCTGGTAATTGATTTGAATCCAATAGAATAGAAGGGATATACCTATCCCTAGGATCAAGCCCGATATGGCTACAAACAGGCCTTCGAGCAGAAAGATTTTTCGAATGGCTTTGTTTTTGGCACCGATGGTTTTTAAGATGCCGATATCCCTCACTCTTTCCAGTACCATCATCAGAACGGTACCGATCAGGTTGAATGCGGCCACAATAATCATTACACCGATTACAAAGGGAATGGTCTCTTCCTGAAGATCAACCCAGGCAAAAATATTTCGATATCGCTGATAGATATTTTCTGTGACATATGGAAAGCGGGTACCGTCGCGGATTGTGGCATATATTGCCGGTATCTCGTCAAGATCTGATACATTGATCTCCATCATGCTGGCTTCAAGAGTCCCCATATCAAAAAGCCGGCGTGTGGATTCAATATTTACGAGTGCAAAATTATCGTCAAACCTGGCGATGCCGGTCTGGTAGATGCCCGTTAGCGTGAACTGCCTGATTTCAGGGGTGTTTAATGGGGAGGGAAATCCGTCTAGTGCATAAACCGTAATTCGATCGCCAATATCGACCCCTATGGTTCTGGCCAGCGCACTGCCTAAAATAATTCCGGTTAAGCCGGTATCGGTTTCTGTTAAGTCGTA
Source organism: Balneolaceae bacterium (assembly GCA_007693295.1). Classification (GTDB taxonomy): domain Bacteria; phylum Bacteroidota; class Rhodothermia; order Balneolales; family Balneolaceae; genus Rhodohalobacter. The sequence continues at coordinate 9,256 of REDT01000127.1, read as the reverse complement.
ACTGCCTCTCGTTACATAGCTGCGCAAGTCGGTAACATCGCCCGTTTCGGGCACTCCTTTTATACCCGTTCCGCTCACATCGGCCGATCCCTGTATCATTACCTGCCCAAGAATGACAGGCTGAACTTTTTCGATACCCGGAATATCCAGAATGTAGGTTTCAAGAGTATCAGCACGTACTATGGGATCGTTCATGAAATTGTGAACGGTCACATGAGGAGCAAATCCCATGATCTTCTCATTAATGGTTGTTTTAAAACCATGAACAATAGAGAGGGCGATGAGTAATCCAGCCGACCCTATGGCAACGCCCCCAATGGCCATTATCTTTATAAAAGATAGAAACTTGGACTCTCGCTTTGTTCCCTTGAAATAACGTCCGGCAATGTACCAGGTAAAGTTCATCTGCGAGCTACAGGTTTGACGTTGCAGAATGCATGCTGCACTTTACAATCTCTGGAATAGGGATAACCGGTTAATGCTTTAATCAAGACGATAGTTATTTTAGGCGTTAAGTAGGATGCCTTTGAAACGGCCAATCTTTTGTTTTTGTATAAATCTGATTTTTAAAGTACAAACTTTTTACCTGCAACCTGCAACCTGCAACCTGCAACGTACCCTTTGAACCAAACGCTTCAAGGATCCCGGAAATGCGCCGGGAACGCTTGAAGGTTTTCCAAACTTTTTACTGTGTACCGTGTACCGTGAATTACTCCGGCCTCATCTGAGGGAAAAAGAGTACATCACGAATTGAATCAGAATCGGTCATGATCATCGCCAGCCTGTCAATACCGATACCGATGCCTGCTGATGGGGGCATGCCATACTCTATGGCCCGCAAAAAGTCCTCATCCAGGGTCATCGCCTCTTCATCACCATCTGCACGGAGCTTGGCCTGCTCTTCAAACCTTGCACGCTGATCAATAGGATCATTTAACTCTGTAAAGGCATTGGCAATCTCCTTGCCGTTACAAATGGCCTCAAAACGCTCCACCAGCCCATCTTTGGAGCGATGCTTTTTGGCGAGAGGACTCATCTCAATGGGATAGTCTGTGATAAATGTGGGCTGTATTAATTTCGGTTCTACATACTCCCCGAAAATTTCATCAATCAATTTACCCTTGCCCATGCTTTTGTCTGTTTCTATATGCAGTTCTTTTGCGATGGCTCTGATTTCATCATCGGATTTGCCCGTCAGGTCATGGCCGGTCTCGTTTTGTATGGCTTCGTACATCGGTATTCGGGGCCAGGGTGCTTTAAAATCAATCTCATGTTTTCCAACTGTGACTTTAGTTGATGCGTGGAGCGTTTGAGCTACATGCTCAATCATCTGCTCCATGAAGTCCATCATCCAGTTGTAATCTTTCCAGGCCACATAAAGCTCCACCTGGGTAAATTCCGGATTATGAAACCGGGAGAGGCCCTCGTTGCGGAAATCTTTTGAAAACTCATATACACCGTCAAATCCGCCAACAATCAGCCGTTTCAGGTAGAGTTCATTGGCAATTCTCAGGTAGAGATCAATATCCAGGGCGTTGTGATGCGTCTTAAAGGGTTTGGCAGCCGCTCCGCCATAGATGGGCTGAAGAATAGGTGTCTCTACTTCCAGGTAGTCGCGTTCGTTCATAAACTCGCGCATGGCCTGAACCATTTTTGTTCGCTTTACAAAGACCTCCCGAACCTCCGGGTTGACGATCAGGTCAACATATCTTTGGCGGTACCGAAGCTCTTTGTCGGAAAATGCATCGTAGGTAACGGTTTCGCCGGCTTCATTTTCAACCTCTTTCGGGGTTGGTATAGGCCGTATGGTTTTACCCAAAAATTCGAATGCCTCGGCATGAACGGTGATTTCACCGGTTCGGGTTTTAAATACGAACCCTTTTATGCCGATAAAGTCACCAATATCGGTTAGTTTTTTAAACACGGTATTGTACAGTTCAACTCCGATATCATCACGGCGCAAATAAACCTGGATGGTTCCCTTCGAGTCCTGAATGGTAAAAAAGGACGCTTTCCCCATAATTCTTCGCGTCATTACCCGTCCGGCAATGGATACACGTTCTGATTTTTCGGAGTCATCCGGAGGGTCGGTAATCAGGCTTTCATCCTGAATAATATCTGTAGAATAGTGCGTTACATCATATCCATAAGGGTATGGATTGATATTCAGTTTTTTGAGTTGATCTAATTTTTCGCGACGAATTTGTTGCTGTTCACTTAGTGAAGGTTCAGCGTTGCTCATTTAGGTTTTATTAACAGAATTTATTGTTGTATAGAAAGCTCTAAAGTTACGAAAAAACATGGCAACAGACACTCCCTTTTTAGTATGTTGAACGAACAGCAGGGAGGTAATTGTTCAAGTAAATAAATTGGAATGAGCTTGAATTAAGCGGTATCATACCATGAACTATGATATGGATTTAAAACTGGAGCAAGTGTTTGAGCGATTGCAACACCCTTCCTTACCTGAAGATATTATTGTGGCTTACGAACCTTTGGATGTAGATATATCCGGAGGCGATATAGACGCTTCAGAAAGCATTACCGGCTCAATTTTGATCAAGAAGAGCGCCGATGCCTATTTGGGAATTGAAAAAATTGATGTTTTTACCCAAAAATATGAGAAACCCAAAGCATTTGTGAATGGAGAGGAACTTTCTGTAAGCTTTTCACATACAAATGGAGCCCTGGCCACTTCGATTTCATGGAACATGAATGTTGGTATTGATATGGAAGAGAAAGAGAGGAAAATAAATTCACGACTTTTATCAAGAATGAAACATCCGGAAGAGAGCGATTTACTCTATGAGGAGACTGACCTAATCAGGATATGGACGCTAAAGGAGGCTGCTCTTAAGATGATTGGGACCGGCCTTAGAAAACCGATGAACGGTACTCTTATCAAAAAAATTGATAAGAATAGTTTTATCGTACAATTTGACGATGGAAAACAGGGGAAAATTTGTAGCTTTCAGCATCAAGACCACTGGATTTCCATTTGCTACCATAACAATGCCGTAACATAATAATAATATCATGGACATGACTACACTCAGCCGTGATGAGATCATACGTGGTCTTAATCAGGCTAAATCTATTCAGAAAGATCCGCACAATACAGTCAGAATTCTATTCTCACCGGTAAAAATAACTGATGAGAATATTGGAGATGTTTTCAACATCTACTCAAAAATCGACAAAGATGATTTTGACACAGTGGTTGTAATTGAATCGCAACCGGGAAGTGCTGTCAAAAAACTTCCAATGCCGTCATTTAAAACGATTGAAACGCCTTTGGGTGAAGTAATGGCAAATGACAAACTTCGCAATGACTTTTGTGATGAGGATGACGACTTTTTTATCAATGATGACGCCTTTGATGAAAATGCCAGTCTTTACGACCAGCTTATGATATTGCAGTGTGCACTTTCCGATTTCTCTGTTTTAAGCATTCAGATTACCGATGAAAACTCATTTATCGTAAAAGAGCTTGCCTATGCACTTGAGGAGATTCTGGCTTCAAAAAATGCCCTGCTTGTCTTTTGCTGCGAAATGAGCGGCGTCAATCAAAATGAACTTGAACTGGTGAACTCCTATTATCAGGCCGGCAATATGTCTGCTTTGATGAATTATCTGAATAGCGGTGAATCTTCGATTGAGGGAGTTGGTGCTTTTATAGCCGGGTTGATTGTGGCCGGGAAATGGGGGCTTAAGCTATCGTTCAGCAGCAGTGATGAGAATGGAAATCAAAATATCCTTGCTGGGTTTGCAGAGATGCAGCGTCAACCGATCTTAGGATAATGACCCAAAAACCTGCAATTACCATCATTGGAACCGGATCTGTCGGATCGGTTTTGCAGGATTTTTTTGAGGGTGAAGGCTACCCAATGTGCTCTCTATGGAACAGCAGGGGAGGCAAGGTGTATGCCTCTGAAAAGGCTGGCCTGCTAAGCGTGTCGCACTCCCTGCCGCAAAAAGAGAGCGAGGTTGGGGATTGGATATTTATCACCATACCGGATGATCAGATCCTGAAGACTTCAGATCAGCTGGCAAAGCTGCTGGTTTCCTGGCGAGATAAATGTGTCATTCACTGTTCAGGTAATCTCTCTTCAGAAGTTTTGGGATCATTAAAAAAAGCCGGTGCAAAAACGGTTTCCATGCACCCGATCCAAACCTTTAAAAAAGGAGATGACAGAAATCGGCTGAAGGATATCTACGTTAGCCTGGAGGGTGATGAAGAGTTAATGCAGATGTTGATTCCGGTAATTCAAAAGATGGGCGCTCATCCATTTGTTCTTACTGCCGGCGGAAAGCAGTCTCTTCACATAGCTGCTGTATTTGCCTCGAACTACCTTGTTGCATTGATGGGCAGCGTTGAGCAGATACTTAAGCAGAATGACATTGAAAATGGTCTGCACATCCTCAAGCCACTGGTTGAACAGACGCTTCACAATGTTTTTGAAAAAGGAGTGGACGAAGCGTTAACAGGGCCCATCTCAAGAGGAGACAGTGAAACGGTAAGAGCACATCTGGAACAACTTTCAAGCGACCCTCAACTGCAGGCCCTTTATAAGCTACTGGGTATGGCTGCTGTTGATATAGCCAAAACCTCGGGTAAAGCGGCAACCGGTGAGATCGATATAATTGAAGCCCTTCTTTCGTCAAAAACCCCCGGTTAGATACGCTATCACTTCTGCAGTCTGAATTATCAGTTCAGCACATCTCGAACAGAAATTTCATCTCCTTACATGATTGAACTCTTTAAAAACAGTGTCATGCTGTTAATTGATTAGAAAAATTTAATCATAGATACTGATAGTTTATTTGCCGGTAGTACGCATTTGGTAACAGCGGCATCATATATCAGAATGAAAGCGAGTGACTTTCTGCCTTACATATTCACGCCCAAGAGAAAAATAAACAAACATTTAACAGGGGTATATATACCATGAAAGTAAAACTATTAGGCAGTTTTTTAATAATTATGAGCAGCATGCTGTATTTAATGGCGTGCGATAATAATGTAAGTCCGGGGTTGGAGGATTCCTTTGAACTGTTCACGGGCCTTGAATTATTACCGGAAGCAGAAAACACTACGCTGAGAATTAATAAGGGTAGCGACGTTCAAAATGACGCCTACTTTAAGGTGAATATCAGTGATGTGTTACCCAATGAGTTCATAAAAAACGTGTCAGCTGATGCGTGGTGTCTTGAGTGGAACAAACCCCTTAGATCCAATGATGATATTCATCAGGGCGTGAGAGCTTTTGCTACCGCATCTAATGACAAATGGAAGCCCTTGAACTACCTGTTCAGCATTCAAAATGATCTTAAAGCTCAATATCCAGAGAAAGGGACTTTGACATATAGAGAAATGCAGGCAGTCGTTTGGACCCTTGCCGGCTATATGGGAATTGCACCTGAATTTAATGTAGATAAACTCAGTGACAGTGAACTACCGAGCCGATTGAGAGAAAATGGCAAAGCCAATTTTAGTCGTGAAATGGTAAAAGTAATCAGTGAATTGGTTCTGAAGAATTACTCTTCCAGCACGATATCTTTGAGCGGATTTGCACTTGAAACTGAAGAAGGTCAGCAGAATGTGTTCATCATTCCACCATCAGGAATTACTACAAATGAGGTTACAAATGTTACACCAACCACTGCTGTATCTGGTGGTGTAATTGAGGACAGCGGTGATTCGCCAATAACCCAAAAAGGAGTATGCTGGAGTACATCGGCAAATCCAACAACTGCTGACAGTTGCACCAATGATGGTTCAGGTCCGGATGATTTCTCAAGTAATATATCAGGGCTCAATCAATCAACAATGTACTATGTTCGTGCTTATGCTATCAATGAGGCAGGTACAGCCTATGGAAATCAAAGAACATTTACAACAGGTTTGGCAGGCGAAGTTGACAAAGAGCTTAATGTTTGTGGTGAATGGTCAGCTTCTCAATCCGGAGGTTTCGGTGTCACAGTTGATACCTGGGACATATCTGAGATTCCCGTAGGTTCATCTTTTGATATTCGATTTGATGCTTTAAACCAACCGGATAGATATGTTGTTGAATATCCCATAGGTAATGAAGTATATGATTCGGGTTGGAGAGGTCTTGAATGGTTTTATAATGATCCCATTCGTTTTCCAGAATTCCAACCAGAAGGTGTAGTCGGTCCCGGTCAAGGACAAGAGGATAATATCTTTGAAAAAGATGCGCAGAATACTTTCAGAGTTGTTGTTACAGGACCTCAGCAAGGTACTATATGGTTTTACGACATTAGGTGTCGTATTCCTGATTAGTGTAAATCTGCACCTTTAGTATAATTCAAGTCATAATTACAGGCGGCATCAGAAAATGATGTCGCCTTTTTTTATGTTGAATATTCAAAGAAGTTAATTAACAAAATTTATTGTGTCCTTGAACCAAAAAGATTTTTACTCCAAAGTATATAAGGTCGTGGCGACCATTCCTCAAGGCAAGGTAACCACCTATGGCGCCATTGCCGGGTATCTCGGGGTCAAATCGGGTGCGCGAATGGTTGGCTATGCGCTGAACCAGCTCATCAGCAGCAGCGGAAAGAAGAACTATCCGGCACATCGGGTGGTAAACCGCCTGGGCCAGCTGACGGGGCGTGGCTATTTTCCTGACGATACCATGAGAGAAAGGCTCGAGCAGGAGGGAGTGATCTTTACAGAAGAGTATACGGTGGATATTCAGAACCATTTCTGGGATCCGTCAGAAATAGAAAATGACGATTAAATAGAGATTGATAATATTTTTACACCCCAATTGGCAGGCTTCTTTATCAGGTATTTTTACATACGAGGAGTTACCAAGATATTTCAGAAAAGTTATTGAAATACAATTATTTGACGATTCATTAAGTTGAAATGAATCCTTCGTGTATCTTCGAGTCTTCGGGACTTCGTGGTAATTTTCCCTGTATGAATCCTTAGATTAGCAGCCCTAAAAAATGGGGTGATTTCTCTTCTAACACACAGGCTGATTGGCAACAAATATTTCCTTATCTTAACAGGCTTATTGATAATCACTATTTGCAGCCAAAAAGGTCTTCTTGATGCCAACCTGGACACTACATACCGAATTTAAGTTTGATGCCGCTCATTTTATTGAGGGATATGACGGAAAGTGCGGACGCATGCACGGTCATACCTATAAAGTGCATATTTCTGCAAAATCGCATGAGCTGAATCCCTCAAAATATCTTGATACAGCCGATATGGTCTGTGACTTCAAGGAGCTGAAATGGGCCGCCGCTGATGGCACCAAAGGGGGGCTTGACCATACGGTATTAAATGAATCCATCCCGGTTCCGACTACAGCTGAACGGATTGCGGAATACATCCACAAAGAGACTAAAAAGAGAATTCCCGGTAATATTGAACTACATGTCACCGTTTGGGAAACGGAAACCAGCTGGGTAGAATACACCGATAAAGATGTTTAGCATAAAAGAACAGAAAAAAACGAAACAGTCCATTCAATCACTTAATGATGTGGAATATCCGCTCATGGAGGATTTCTACACGATTCAGGGCGAGGGTGCGCACACCGGAAGGGCCGCCTACTTTATCCGCTTTGCCGGCTGTGATGTGCAGTGTTGGTGGTGTGATGTAAAAGACAGCTGGGATGAATCAAAACATCCAAAAGTCAAAACAGGAGACATCGTACAACGGGCTGTGGAGAGCGGTACAGACCTGGCAGTAATTACCGGAGGGGAGCCACTGCTTCACAACCTGGAACCGGTTACCATTCGTTTAAGGGAAGAAGGATTTCAGGTACACATCGAAACAAGCGGTTCATCACCGCTGTCGGGCCATCTCGACTGGATAACGCTCTCTCCGAAACGATTTAAAAAACCACTGGATGAAGTGTTTCCCTATGTTGACGAACTGAAAGTTGTCGTGTTAAAAAACAAGGACCTTGAGTGGGCCGAAGAGAACGCTGCTAAATGTCCGCCCAATACAACGTTGTTGTTACAACCTGAATGGGAAACGCCATCATCAATAAAATTGATTGTAGAGTATGTGAAAAAAAATCCCAAATGGGGAATCAGCCTGCAGACGCACAAATTTATCAATGTGCCGTAACTGAATCATCAGTTCGCAAGTTCAGCTATTCTCAAACATACTCTACACTCAATCAATGATATACGAAAACTCATCTATCCTCATTACCGGTGCCAGCCAGGGCATTGGACGCAGTATTGCTCTCGCATTTGCAGCAAAAGCAGATCGTCCGCTACTGCTCCTGGCAAGAAATATAGAAAACCTGAATGAGACAGCTTCTCTTTGCAGAAGAGCCGGAGCCGATAAGGTCCATGCCATCGCTTGCGATGCGACCAATGAAGAGGAGGTGAAGAAGATTTCGCTCCCGGATGATATACCGGCTCCCGGTTTGATCATTAACAATGCAGGAAGCTATTTATACAAGCCGGTTTCAGAAACCACGAATGAGGAGTTTCATCAACAGATCAACATAAATCTCTTTACAGCAGTAAATGTGACAAATCAATTTCTCAAGCCATTACGAAAATTAGACAGGGCTTTAATCATCAATATCTGTTCGGTTGGTTCGCTTAGAGGACTTTCCGACAGCGGAGCCTACGCCGCTGCCAAACACGCGCTTCTTGGATACACAAGGTCACTTCGAGATGAATTAATGGACACTCAAATTGGAGTTACCGCCATTAATCTCGGCCAAACTCACTCCACTTCATGGGATGAGTCTTCTATGAGCCCCGAGCGCCTTATCAACCCAACAGATGTGGCAAACATCCTTGTTACGCTTTCTCAGCTTACTCCCAGAAGCCTGGTGGAAGAGATCACCATACAGCCTCAGAACGGCCGGGTTGCGCCGATGTAATGCCTGAGATTTTGCGCAAAATACATCTATCGCCAGCTTTTATAGTGCCGGGCAGCTTCTTGTTAAATTAATCGGATAAGATTTCAAGCAAAGCGTTCAGGCTAAAATTCAGCCTTATATTTGTAAAAAATTACAGAGCTCAAAAAAAGTTTGAAACTTCAGGAACATAAGAACATTTTAATCGTAGTACTGAGTGTAATATCTACCCGGATATTACATTTGTACCCCGAAAAAGCCAACGTAGAAGAGTAGCCCGGTTGATAGCCGAGCTACTCTTTTTTTTTAACAACCTGAGTTCGATTAACAACGATTAATAATATGTCGATTGAGGTTATGAAAGTCCCCTCCTTTCCAAGGAGGGG
>REDT01000153.1 GCA_007693295.1 Balneolaceae bacterium | reverse complement strand
AACCTCCGGATTCTATCCCTTGGTTTTTAACAGATCGAGGCCGGAGGTTTGGGTGGGTGCCCACCGAACCCCGGGCGGTGCCCGGGGCTGTGTGATTGCGCACCTTCAGCGCTTGGATCTGGGAAGGCAGAGAAAAATTGATATTGAGAGAGTGCCAGAGGCACGTCCAATATGATAACGCCACATTTTAATGTGGGGATTCCAGACGGGCATCACTACCTGGAGAAAGTGCCAGTAGGCACGACACACGCATCTGAGCCATAGCAGGTTGGGATCTGCCGTGATGATCCCTGCCCAGTGTCGTGCCTGAAGGCACTTACGCAGTGGAGGGTACGCCACTGCCCCCCGGGTTAAGAACCCGGGGGTACGATGTACTTCGTGCCTCTGGCACTCGGGAGAGACAGTAGTGAGATGCTAACCCTGTAATCAGTAAGACGCATAAACAAAAAAAGCCCCGCTTCCGCAGGGCCTTTTTTATATGGGAAATTGTAAATAGGGTAAATTACCGTTTGTGGTTAATTAGCATCCAACTCGATAGTTCCAACGTCTTTCGTTTCATTTAGAGTAACACTGTTTCCTTCAAACCGGGTGCCTTCAAAGCCTTCTTCTCTTGGCTCGACAGAAACATCATACTCTCCTTCTTCCAGGCCAACGAGCAAAAATTCTCCGTTGTTCTCATCTGCAAAGGTGGTTGAAAGAGTATCATCACCGGCTATGGCATAGACAACTGCCCTGGCATCAAATGGTGTAACTACTCCGCCAATGTTTCCTGTCAAAGCTTCATTAGTTGCACGGATAACAGGCTTGAGAATAAAGCCCGGATTTGTTGACTGGCCGGTTTTTACAACCGAACGGAGTGCATCAAAATCGAGAAGCAGCGTATATACAATACCTTCGCGAATTTCTGCATTTATGTTCAATTTCACGCCGGTTTCTGCACCGCTCGGTACAAACAGGCCATGAGATACTCCGTCAATCACAACGGTATTGGCATCTCTGCTCACTACCAGCCGTACCTGTCGATAGGTTCCCACTTCCAGTTCAACATCTGCTATCATCTCGAAAACACCATTGGTAAGTTCGAGCAGGTTGTAAGATTCATTTGGCTCACTTATAGTTTGCCATCCCTGATTACCGGTGGTGTTGTTCACTTCTACTCTTTCGACAAAGATGTTAACTTCGTCATAATCGGCCGGGGCATCATGCAGTTTCACCTGAAAGGTTCCCATTTCGGGGCTGCTGTCAAGCGAACATCCCGTAAATGCAACCATACCAAATGCCAAAATTCCGGCAAACATTGTTTTCATTATTCTATTCATCTTAGTCTTCATTATACTTATTGTTTAATTATGGGGTTTTGTCCTGTTGTTGGGAGTATGACGAGCGAAAAACTGATAGGTTACATTTTTTTAATATTAAGATTGGCTCTTAATAAAAACGACTCCCACACTACTCATTCGAACATTAATCGGTTAAATGAGTTGCAATCTTTAAGAGTGCCATCAGAAAAGAGTGGGAAATGCCCTGGCATCACGGCTTTGAGGGGTACAACAGTTCAAGAATTGTGAAGATGGGAGTTGTGGGTGTACCCTATTATGTTCTGCCGGGCCTGACAGAACTGTGATTACCCGGAACCAGGAAATGTTGAGGGGGGAGAGATTTTTCAGAGTTTCTCGAATCAAGGCTGAAAAAGAAAAAAGATCGAACTTCGGAAATCGGACATCTTCTAAATCGCTAAATCATTAAAGCTTCGATTTAGACTAAGGCTTCTCAATCGAAGTTCATTCAGTCAGGTAATCAATTTGAGCCCGGAGGCCCTCCTCTGCGACCCGGGCGTTCCCGGTTTAAGCCCGGAGGTACATTCCCCGGAGGTCCGCCACCTACCTCACCATTAAACAAATTCTGCAGGATCTGGGATGCTGGCAGGCCTCCCTGAAGTTGCCGGGCCAGCCCTTCTGCCACCGCCTGTGCAGGCAGCTGGCTTCTGCGCTGGGCCATATTCATGGCACCGGGAAGTTTCTGCAGGTCGGAGGCATCAAAGCCACCTTCCAGTGCCCGAAGCACGATTCGGGCCGATTCAGCCGGTTCCTGACCTGCTGTAGGCAGGTCGCTTAGAATGCTAATAGCTGTGATAATACCCGATGGACGAGCCCTCTCCATTGCAGAACTTTGAGATACCGATTCGAGAGTTTGTTCCATAACATTGCGGTCAAAATTTTGCATCAGGCCTTTAGAACTGGCCTTGATCATCTCATTACGGAACATGCCGCGATCCATTCTCTCACCCGCCCGGTTCAGCATTTGACCTACCTCCGGCCTTTCCACCCATATGTCGACAAATTGAGCCGCCTGAGCTGAGCTTTCAGCAATTGAGTTGAGCACCGGCTGTATCTGCTGTACAGGGACTCTTTTTGAAATTCCTTCAAATGCCTTATCAAAAATCATCTCATGGGGAAGGTTCTGCTCCGCCATGGCAATTGCCGGACGAATAATATTCATCAACTGTTCATCACTGATACCTCGTGCCTCAGCACGATTTTGCAGGTCAACAATGCGCGACTGCTCAATACCTGCAGTTCTTGCCTGTTCAATCAAATCGCCAAGTGTTTGGGCTTGTAGAGCTGAAACCGGCGCAAAGCTGAACATCAGCAACAAAACAGCCAAAAAAGCCACCGGTCTAATCATATATTTTCTTTCTTCTTTCATGTCTTTTTATTTTTCAAACAGCTCGATCAATACTTCTCATCAAGTTATCTATTCTCGTGTTTATTTATAGTCCCAATAGTGAGACGACTCAAAATCAATAAGGTTACCGGCAAAAGATTAATTTTTTTATGTACGCTCATCAGAGGTCTTATTAACGTTTTAATCAATAAAAATTAGCCCGTTTTCACCGCCAAATCCATCCGGAACGGTATAGGTCTCGTCGGAAAAATCGATCCAGGTCTCCTCAGAGCCTGATATCAATAAAATTTTATATTCGTAAACTCCGGAAGAGAGTGACAGCTGTGCTGCATACCGGTTACTCGATTGTCGTGACAACGGCACGCCGGGATGATCCCAATCGTTAAAATCACCTAAAATATAGAGTTGTCCGTCATCGGAGTGTTTCAAATTCAGAATTACCGCCTGCGTATCGTTCTGACGCCACTCAACGTCAGCTTTTCCTCTTCCCCCCATTCTCGGGAAATAGGAGAGACGAACCCCGGCAGAAACATGAAAGTCACCGGTAGATTCACCGGTGACTGTTGAGTAATAATTCAGATAATCACCTTGCAGAGACAGAGCCACATTTCTGTTTACCTGATAGGAGGCGCCGGCACCGGCTCTCACTAGCCGGTCTGCCTCATCCAATACCTGTGTACCATCGCCACCCGGGGGGCCACCGCCAGGGGGGCCGCCACCGGGGGGACCACCTCCTCCGCCGTTTTCAGTGAAAATCTGAAATTGATAGCGTTCTAAACCGCTACTCAGGGAAAGCTGCAGAGACCGGGTTGCCCAGTAGTCAGCAGAAGCTCTCAAGCCGATATTTGCTGCCGGATCGTCAAGATTGCCAAACAGGGATGAACGAAACTGCCATCTGAAATTTGGCCATGTTTCCAGTTCAAACGTATAGCTGTCGAACCGCTGCGTGCTCTGTTCTTGCTCCATTTCATTCATTTCACTATCACCGCCTGAAAGCTTTCTGAATGAAGAACCGGCCTTAAAGCGTAATTGGGTAAAGGGAGATGGCGACCAGCTTAACACCGGCTGCACCCAATAGAGGTCGCGCTCCAGAAATGTTGAAAATCGGCTTATTCCGCCTTCTGCCCCCAATGAAATCCTGTCTGCAACTCTATACCTGGCACCCATAAGTGCAAAAGCACCCGACCAGGCGTCACGGTCGTCAAAAAAAGGCTCGTAAACAACACCGGCCGTTAAATCGGATGAGAACCGATCTGAACTCATTCCCAACTGTCCCATTGGAGAAACCATCAGATAGCCAACATCTGCCGAGCGATCCCACTCGGAAAGAAATGGATTCAGATATGTATTTGATGTGTAACCGCTTCTTGAATTCAACATAATAACTGACTGCCAATCCTGACTAAAACCTTCTGTGGGTAGTAATAGCAGTCCAATTATTGCTACAAGAAGTTTTTTCATAAGTATAAAACAGCATTTTTGTTACCGAATCCATCATCGCGCTGCATGGCTGCCAGGGGATCGGTAATCCACTCTTCACCATCTTTCACAAACATATATCGATGTTCACCACGTGTTACGGGAATCAGCCCTGTCCAAACCTGTTTGTCTCCCACAAATTCACGGCTCAGCGCAACCGGATCCCAGTCACTGAAGTCGCCCGCTACTTCAATACTCTCAGCGTCTTCATCGAAATAGACAAATCGGATCCAAACTTCCGATTCAGTTTCAGACACCAGCTGTGCAGACGCTTCCGTTTCGTAGGCCGATGCAAACATCTCCTGTTCAGATTCATTCAACAACATATAACCAAAACCAAATGATAAAAGCAAAATTGCTGCCATGGCATAAACCGGACGTATGGCGATATTTTTTGGTTTAAAGAGCGAAAGGATAACTCCCCCCTCCTGTTTCTCTTTTTTCACTTCGGGCTGTTTTTGAGCTATCCGGTCCATAACCGAATCACTGAAATTGGCAGGCACCGTAAACGATTCCGGATCAGGTTCACCGCTAAATGTTTGAAAGAGAGTTCTCTCAAAGCTGAGCAGCTCCCGCATCTCTTCGTTTTCTGCAATCATGTGCAAGGCACGAATCTCCTCTTCACTACTCAGTTCGCCGTCGAGATATTGGCGAAACAGTTCTTCATTTGTTTTTTGACTATCCATTTTTACACCTCTTTTTCTAATATACTTTTCAACTCCTTCCTGGCCCTGTGCACCCTTACCTTAAGTGCACTTACCGACACTCCCAGCTGCTCAGACATCACTTCATAGCTGACACCATCACGATACTTCATTAAAAATGGTTCCGCATAATCTGATGATAATCTCATCATAGCCTGCTTCAATAAATACTTCCACTCCTTCACTTCCAGGTTCAGGTGCGGTGTTTTCTCATCACCTGCCTGCAGTTCAATATAACCCGGCTCCATTTCACTAAATCTTTTATTTCCGCGCCGAATGTTTTTTGCATAGTCGCGACAATGGTTCATGGCAATACTGTATAGCCACGACGAATACTTTGATTCCCTGTTAAACGACTCCAGCTTCTCATAAGCCTTTACAAATATCTGCTGAGATAATTCCTCAGCTTCGTCGTCATCACGTTCAAACTTTCTTACTACATGGAAAATCATGGGTGAATATCTGTCTACCAAAACCCTGTACTTGTCGTTCGAACCGTTAAGAATGTCGTCGATCAGTTCTGATTCCGATTTATGTAGCAGATCCTTATTCATAATTACTTACAGGCCGCAGAATACAGGGGAATACATTTATTTGGTGATGTGACGACTGAGTTCTAAAAAGGTTACAATGAATATAACCATTTTTTTCAAAGGCAAATTGGTGTGATTCACACTCAATTTATACAGTATACCCGTTTAATTTATTTTTCCCATCTTTTTTAAAATAGCGCCTCTGCTACAGTTTTGCGAGAATTTAAGCAAGGAAGCGCTTTCACATTTTTTACTGTATGCTGATCTATTTTTTACCATTTTATATATTACATATAAACACTTTTACCTTAAATGATAAACATGAAGACAGAAGAAGTGATAGAAAATCTGCCGGAGTTGGCAAAAAACCTTAAAAAGCACAGGGAGGTGCTTCTGGCAAACCTGGTTATGATTGGGGAAATTCCATCCCCCACTTTTCAAGAGAGTGAACGGCTCGAATTCCTGCTCGACAGGTTTAATGAAGCCGGACTTACCGACTCCTCAATTGATGGAAGCGGAAACGGAGTGGGTGTTTTGAAAGGCAGCAAGGGTGAGAGCTCCATATTAATAAATGCACACGCCGACACGGTTTTTTCGGCCAAAACCGACCATACCATGCAGGTATCAAGCGATACCATAACCGGCCCCGGGGTTGCCGACAACAGCCTTGGCCTCGCTGTACTGGCTACCATTCCCTACATTTTGAAAGAACTGGATTTTGAACTTGAACACGATCTTATTTTACTTGGCGGTTCAAAAAGCCTGGGAAGAGGTGATTTAGAGGGAATTCGTTTCTTTTTGGATAATAACTCTTTTCAGATTTCTCAGGCAATTTGTATTGAAGGTGTAGAGCTGGGCCGGCTCAGTTACTCCTCTATTGGAATGTTGCGGGGAGAGATTACCTGCAGGGTTCCCCACAGCTACGACTGGTCGCGATTTGGAGATGCAAGCGCGATACTTACTTTAAATGAAGTGATCAATAAAATAAATGACATCAGGCTGCCAAAACGGCCCCGAACCAGCATTGTGATGGGATCAATAGCCGGTGGAACATCATTTAATACCATCGCTAAAGATGCTACGCTTGGTTTTGAAGTTCGGTCAGAATCTCAAGAAGTTGTCGAATCTGCCGGTCAAACCATTCAGGATATTGTTATGGAAGTATCCTCAAAAACCGGGGATGATGTAGAGCTGGATATCTTTGCCAAGCGCAGCCCGGGTGGAATTCCCTATGCTCACCCTCTGAACAGATGTGCGCGTCAGGTTATGGAAATTTTGGATATTGAACCCCGGCTTGCACCCAGCACCTCTGAACTCGCTGCGCTGATCGATAAAAAAATACCCGCTCTCACCCTGGGAATCACACACGGTGACAGGATTCATAAAACTGATGAAACGATTCAAATTGAGCCTATTTATAAAGGCCTTGCTCAACTGATTGGAATAATAATCGCTATAGACGGAGGACGCTGTGCTTGAATTACAAGATTGGATTGATAAAAACACCTACCATCACTCTCAGTTTTGGGATCTTAAAAAACTTGTTGAAACCAAAGAGAAGCTTGGGCTAAAGATCTCACTTTGTCTGCCCACGCTGAATGAAGAAAAAACAGTAGGAAAGGAGATTATCATCTTCAAATCTGAGCTGATGAACCGTTATCCGCTTATTGATGAGATTGCTGTAATTGACTCCGGATCTGAAGATGACACTCTAAAAGTGGCAAAAAATTACGGGGCCGATACCTACCTGGCTGCCGACATCCTGCCGGAGCTTGAGCCAAAAAGGGGAAAGGGCGAAAATCTCTGGAAAGCCATTTACCAGCTGGAAGGCGATATCATCGTCTATGTTGATGCCGACATCAGTAACATTCACCCGCGGTTTGTATACGGGCTTGTAGCCCCTTTAATCTATCGCGAGGAGGTAAAGTATGTCAAGGCGTTCTACGACCGTCCTCTAGCCTTTTCAGGGAACGTACGCGCATCGGGTGGAGGCAGGGTTACCGAAATTCTGGTCAGGCCGCTGTTCTCATTATTCTTCCCGGAACTCACAGCTATTATTCAGCCCCTTTCGGGTGAATATGCAGTGAGACGTGAGGTTCTGGAACAGATAGCCTTTCCTATCGGCTTTGGTGTAGAAACATCCCACCTGATTGATGTGCACCACAAATTCGGGCTTGAGGCATTTGCTCAAACCGACCTGGATAAACGGGTACATGAGAACAAACCGACAATTTCACTCGGTAAAATGTCGTTTGGCATTCTGCAAACATTCATCAAAAGAGCTAAAACGCTTGGTATTTTTGAGAAAGCTGAACATGAAACCATACTCAGGCAGTTTCAGGTTACAAAAGATCAATATGAACAGAACCTGATAGAGATTGTGGAGGAAGAGCGGCCACCGATGATTGAAATTGAACAGTATCGTAAAAAGTTCGGGCGATGATTTCACCAATAGCTATCGAAGATGAGCTAAAAAGTCGTTTCAAGGAGCTCTCAAAACCAATGGATGCTATTCCAACCGGAACTGAGCCGCGATTAAAAACGCTGCCGGGAGTTCGGGTTTTAATGTACGATTTTTACGGAACGCTATTCCTGAGCGGTGTGGGAGATATCGGTATTGATGACGGAAAATCGGATGCCGGTTTGATGACAGAGGTACTCAAAAGCGCCGGTATTAAAATAAAAGATCCTAAAGCCGGTGAGCGCAGTTTTGAAATCTATACCGAAGTGGTTCAAATTGAGATTGAAGAATTTAAAAAGGCCGGAGTCAGATATCCGGAGCCGGATATCCGGAAAATATGGAGAGACATTTTAGTTACCCTTCACAATGAAGACTTAATTGTATCCATTCCTGATGCCTTTACCAACTACCGGGTTTCTGTCGAATTTGAGGCAAGGATGAACCCGGTTTGGCCGGTTGATGGTGCAGCCGAAACACTGCTCCATTACAAAAAAGAGGGGCTGCTGCAAGGTATCCTCTCAAATTCACAATTCTACACGCCCATCGTTTTGGAAGCGCTCATGGACAAATCAATGACAAAACTCGGTTTTCATGAAGAGCTGCTGCATTGGTCATTTGAAGAGAAGAATAAAAAACCTGGACTGATCTTTTACAGGTCATTTCTTGAAAAATTACGAAAGGTTGAACCTTCCGTTAAACCGGAAGAAGTACTGTATGCCGGAAATGATATGCTTAAGGATATCTATCCGGCATCTGAACTGGGTATGAAAACCGCCCTTTTTGCGGGCGACAAACGCTCTCTGAAATGGCGGCGCGACGATGACCGATGCAAGAACCTGCAGCCCGATATAGTGTTTACTGAGTTTAAACAGTTGAAGGAGGTTGTGTAGACCTGAGCCCGATTCTTAAATCCCCACATTAAAATGTGGGGTTATGATGTTGGCCGTGCCTCTGGCACTCTGGCCGACAGCGAGCCATCCCGCTCTGCTTTCTTCAGGAACGCTTGATGAATCGAAGGTATCTTTTCTGCCGGGAAATGGATGATGCGATTAACCATTCCACCGGCATCCATATGAGACACTTCTCATCATACCCCCAATCTTCTCCCCATAACCTGAAACTTTACTATTTCATGCGATAGGGTTAAACCTTAATCCACACTACTTGATATGCGCTTAACGCCATCTTACCGCTGCTAAGGATCTCCTTTCCTGATAAGATGTCGCTGTATGAATTGGACGGACTGAGCGGAAGATCGAAATCGTTCATCTCTAACACTTTGGTTTTACCGGTTACATTGGCAATAACCAGAACATGCTCAGTTTCATCGGGGTCCCAGCGTTCGATACAAAAAATATCATTACCCAGGTCGTACACTTTTTGCCCGCCATAGGGATGAAAGGCGGGATGATGCCAGCGTGAAGCGATGATCTGTTTCATTCGGTTGAAAACACGGCTGGTATTGGTATCCGGATCATTCAGCTCGTCCATCAGCTCTTCATAATACCACTTCTTCCGGTTGATGCTTCGGTAACGCCCCGTCAGAGCTACCCCCTGCAGATTGTTACGCGTGGCGGTCATGTTGTGAAAATAGATGCCCGGCACACCCTGAAGGCTGATGGCGATGATCTGTGAGCATATAAACCGCTTCTCCTTCAGCGACTCCGACCCGTTCACGCCCCCGAATGCATCAAAGTATGTAATATTAAGCTCATAGGGGCTCAGTGATCCATCGGGATTCTTTTTTTCTGATACAAATCCGCCCTTCCTGCGTATGTTTTCAACAAGTTCATTAAAATCCTCATCCGGAATCAGACCTTCGATTGGCCTGACTCCAATTCCATCGTGTGATGCTGTAAAATTGAAATAGGTACATCCTTCCGGCAGATCTTTCAATGATGCCGCCCATTCAGTCAGGTATTTGGCATTTCCGCTGAGCAGAGTGTGAAGCAGCAGCGGTGGAAGGCTAAACTGGTACACCATGTGTGTTTCGTCACCATCACCGAAATAACTGATATTCTCTTTATGGGGAACGTTGGTTTCTGTAATAATTGTCGCTTCCGGTACATAGTAATCGGTGATGGTTCGAAAGAGTTTTACAATTTCATGCGTCTCTTTGAGGTGAATACAGCTTGTGCCCAACTCTTTCCAGATAAATGCCACAGCATCAAGCCTCACCACAGAGATGCCTTTACTCAGGTAGAACAGGAAAATGTCGATGTACTCAAAGAGCACATCCGGATTTGCAAAGTTCACATCTACCTGATCGTCGCTAAAGGTGCACCACACAAATTTCTCTCCCTTTTCGGTATGAACCGGTGTAAGGATCTGTGAGCTGCGCGGCCGGGTTACTTCGGAAAGGTCTGTATCCGGGTCTACCTCGATGAAATAGTCGACATAGGGCTCTTCGTTTTTAAGATATTTTTGAAACCAGTCACTGTAACGGGAAACGTGGTTCATCACAAGGTCGGCCATCAGGCGAAAATCTTTACTCATTGCTTCGATCTCCTCCCATCCGCCAAGCCTGCTGTCAACTCTCCTGTAGTCTACAACTGAAAAACCATCATCGGATGTGCTGGGGAAAAATGGCAGTATGTGAACGGTATCGATCAGGCCCTTTACCTTTCTTTTTAAAAATTCGTGCTGTTTACAAAGCTTGGAAACGGGAACACCTGTATCGGGCAATACCATATCGCCATACGTTATCAGTACAACATCCCGGTGAGTCCAAATATCTTTATTCGGGATTTTCTGTTGTGGTTCCAGGCCATATTGATCCAAGAGCTCATGCGTTCGCTTCAAACACTCTTCCACCCGGTTTTCACCGTAAATGACTGAAAAATGATGACGCAGTTTTTCTTCTATTTTTTCAGATAATGATACCATGCCCATAATCAAATGTTTTATCTTGTGATATTACCAGTACAACAAACGATGTTTTCAATAAAATGTAAAGAGGCTTAATGAATTGTGTTTCAACACTGCCAATGAATCTTGAAATGGACTCTATGGCAAGAAAGAGATCTTTCTTACCTTTACCCTTTTAGAAATTAAACACTATGGATCGGGAAGCGCTTCAGGAACGTTACGGAATTACAGGAGAATCTGCTGCCATCAGGCAGGTTGTAGACAAAATCATGCAGGTAGCCGGCACCGACATCACCGTGCTCTTACAGGGTGAGAGTGGCGTTGGCAAGGATGTTACAGCTCGTGCCATACATTCACTCAGTAAGCGTAAACGCAGCAATCTTGTTATTGTAAATTGTGGCGCTATTCCTGAGGGAATCATCGAGAGTGAACTTTTTGGCCACGAAAAAGGATCTTTTACCGGCGCTCATGAAGCCCGAAAAGGTTACTTTGAAAAGGCCGACGGAGGCACCATTTTTCTGGATGAAATTGGGGATACACCTAAAAATATTCAGGTTAAACTGCTGCGTGTGCTTGAAAGCGGAGAGTTTTTCAGAGTGGGTTCGAGCAAAATGTACACGGCTGATGTACGTGTAATTGCCGCTACCAACCAAGATCTTTGGGAACTGGTGCGCGAAGGCAAGTTCCGCGAAGATCTCTACTACCGTTTAGACACCGTAAAAATCAAACTTCCCCCGCTTCGCGAACGCACAGAGGATATTATCCCGATATTCAGGAAATTTGTGACTGAATTCTCTTCGAAATATGATTCTGTTTTCCAGGGGTTTTCGGATGATGCCAAAGAGTTACTCACATCCTATCGCTGGCCGGGCAATGTTCGTGAGCTCCGAAATGTAGCCGAACAGCTGGTGGTTCTTGAAAAGTCCCAGTTTATCGATAAAGAGAAGCTTCAAAAGTATCTTAAGGGCCGTCAACACCTGGGCTCCACAGATAACCTCCCTATTTTATCCCGGAAAGAGAGAGAAACCGAATTTCATAATGAACCGGACCCTGCAGATTCAGGGATCATTTACCGGGCACTTGTAGAGATGCGGACAGATATATCCGACTTAAAAAAGATGCTGGCGAAATTTCTCTATACCAGTTTTGCCGACAAAGGCATGAAACAACTACCCGGCGCCATTCCAAGAGATATTGATCCCAATGATATATCAAGTCATCTTCAGGAGCAGATAGACAACTATTCACTCGGTATCAATACGCCCAAAAAAGCTGAACCGGAACATGATGGAGACCAAAAGGATAATCTGGACGTTTTTTTTAAAGGAAAAGAGATTCCTTCCATCGAGGAAGCAGAAAAATTTCTCATCGAACAGGCATTAAAACGTTTTGAAGGCAACCGCCGCAAGGCTTCGGATGCCCTGGGCGTAAGCGAGCGTACACTTTACAGAAAATTGGATCAATATGGTCTTCAGTAAGAAAATTATCCTTTTACTTTTTGCAACTGTTTTTACCGTAACAGGATGTATCAACTACAGCTTTACAGGTACATCTATACCGGCGGATGTTCGTACCATCTATATCCCGTTTTTTGCGGATCGATCGCAAAGCGGGTTGGGAGACCTTAGCGATCGCATTAACCAGGCATTGATAAATCGCTTTGTGAACCAAAGCCGCCTCTCACTTTCCAACGACCGTGAATCTGCCGATGCATTTCTGGATGGAGCTATACAAAATTATGTAAACAGGCCGTTTAGTGTAAGGGGTGATGAACAGGCCAATCTAAATGAAATTCAAATTACCGTACGCGCATCATTTCAATACGCAAAAGATGAAGAACCGCTCTGGAATAAAAACTTCACCGGAAGTGCTACCTACAACGTTCAGGAAGACCCTGTAGAAGGAGAGATTCAGGCCGCTCAAACAGCTCTTCAGCAAATTGCCAGTAATATGTTTAATGATGCGGTAAGCAGTTGGTAAATATAATTCTCTTTTCATACCATTCAGCATGCAAATAGAAGCTCATCAAATTCCGAAGTCGCTGCAAAGCTACTTAGATCAGTTCGAGAAAGAACCTGAAACAGCTATATCGAGGCTTGAAAACCATGTTACAAAAAGAAATACCGGAGCGGTAGGGTATTTTTTTCTTGCCTGGTTATATCACAAGAATGGCGATAATCAAAAAGCTATTCAGTCGGCACTTCACGCAAAAGTTCTGGCCCCCGGCAGCAGGTTAATGGACCACCTGCACTATTTACTTGCGCACCCTCATGCGTTTAATGCCTGGGAACCTGAACCAAAACGGGAGTCATTCAAGCGCGACAATTATTTGGAAGACAGGGGCCATCCCATTCAGGATCTGGATCTGCTTATCGCAAAGCTTTCAGCGATTGAAAAGAGAAGGATTAAGCCCGACACCTCAGATAAAGATCAGCCCGATCTGAGCGAAGCCAGCAGCGCTGTTGACGATATTGTGACTGAAACTCTGGCATCCATCTATGAGAATCAGGAAAATTACAAGGCAGCAATCGAAACCTTTAAAAAGCTGCGCAGAACCGACGCTTCGAAGAAAGAGCATTATGATGAGCAAATCTTCAGGCTTCAGCAGAAAATTGCTCAAAGCAA
>REDT01000051.1 GCA_007693295.1 Balneolaceae bacterium | reverse complement strand
AAGAAGCCCGGGCCGGATGCCCGGGCTTTTATATTACTCTTTTTTGTACACCTTGCCCGCTTTCATTACGAATATCACCTCTTCAAGAGTATCAATATTCGTCAGTGGATTTTCTTGTACCGCAATGATATCAGCATACTTGCCTGCCGCAATCGTCCCAATCCTATCGTCCATTCCAAGAACCTCAGCTGCCGTCTTCACGGAACTCATTATGGCCTCAAGAGCCGGCATTCCGGCCTCCACCATAAAACCAAACTCTTTGGCATTGTCACCGTGGTAGAATACCCCGGCATCCGTACCAAATGCAATATTAACGCCGTATGCATACGCCCGGCCAAACGTGTCCTGAATCAACGGACCGATTTCCCGTGCTTTAGGTTCAACAAGCGGAGGATAATATCCATCTACCTCGGCCATTTCTGCCACAAACTTACCGGCTGAGATTGTGGGCACATAATAGGTGCCACGCTCAACCATTGCCTGCATCACCTCTTCGTCCATGTAGGTGCCGTGTTCGATGGTTTTAACTCCTGCAAGCACAGCTCTCAGCATCCCCTCTTTACCGTGTGCATGAGCCGCAACATGCATCTCATAATCGTTCGCAGTTTGTATAATCGCATCCAGTTCATCCTGCATGAATTGTGGATTTTGGCCGGATCTTGCAACACTCAGCACCCCGCCTGTTGCTGTAATTTTTATATGATCAGCTCCGTTTTTATACTGCTGCCGTACGGCTTCACGCGCAGCTTCCACTCCATTTACGACTCCCTGATCCGGCCCCGGACGCCCCATTTCGCTTCTTCTGAAGCTGTTGGTTGGATCTGCATGCCCACCGGTAGTTGCGAGAGATTTACCCACGCTGATTATTCTTGGGCCGCTTACAAATCCGCTATTAATGGCATCGCGCAAAGAGGTATTTACACCACTCCCTCCAAGATCCCTTACCGTAGTAAAACCGGCCATTAGTGTTTTCTTCGCATAGCTGACCGACCTTAATGCCCGGTCTTCAGGCTCAAGAGTGAAGGTTTCAAGGTATCGGTTCGGATTCGTTTCTCCTTCCAAATGCACGTGCAAATCAATCAATCCCGGCATTACCACACGGTCTGAGAGGTCTATAAGCATGTCTTCAGGACCCGGGGCTTGAAATCCCCGCTGAACCTCCTGAATCACGCCATCTTCAACAAGTATGGTCATGTTATTTTGAAGGCTAGAACCTGTACCATCAAAGAGAAATCCGGCATGAATATAGGTTTTTTGAGCAAATAGAGATGAAGCAGAGAAAAGGATTCCAAAAAAAAGTAGAAGAGTGATTCGGATCATGGCTGACTTAATTATGATTCATAAGGTTTGAACTAATATAAAAGAGATAAGTAAAATAAAAAGAGCCATATTATTGGCTCTTTTAACGAATATCATCCCGTTGAATAGACACAAAACCGTTCATCTATTATACTTGACGTATAATTTCGGTTAATCTGGCCTTATAGTTTTAACCTGTTTTCCTGCTAGGCATCTGTTAGAGCCACCACTCCGGGCAACTCTTTTCCTTCGAGATATTCCAGGGATGCACCGCCTCCGGTCGAAACATGAGATACATCATTTTCCAGTCCGGCTTTTTTAATCGCTGCCGCAGAGTCGCCTCCGCCAATAATGGTAGTGGCCCCTTTTCGGGTTGCCTCTGCCAGCGATTCGGCAACGGCAAATGTACCCTCTGCGAAATTTTCCATTTCGAAAACACCCATCGGGCCGTTCCATAGCACCGTCTCTGCATTTTTGATCTGATTTCCGAAGGCGATGCACGACTGCGGACCAATATCGAGGCCCATCCAGCCCGGTTCCATTTCATCAGAATCGACAACTTTATGCTCTGCGTCGTTACTGAACTCCTTTGAAATCACTGTGTCGATCGGAAGCATAAACTTTATTCCGGCCTCTTCTGCTTTCTGTATCAGCTCTTTTGCAAGCTCCACTTTATCATCCTCTACAAGAGAGTTCCCGATCTCCATACCCTGCGCCCGAAAGAACGTGTAGCTCATGCCGCCGCCAATAATAATGGCATCCACCTTGGTAAGCAGATTATCAATCACCCCAATTTTATCCGATACTTTTGCACCGCCTAAAATAGCCACAAATGGGCGCTTTGGATTATTCACGCTCTCCTCCAGGTACCGGATCTCTTTTTCAAGCAAAAATCCTGAAACGGCGGGCTGAAGAAACTCAGTGACGCCGGCCACCGAAGCATGTGCGCGGTGGCTGCTGCCGAACGCATCATTCACAAAAAGGTCGGCGTGGGCCGCAAGCTTTTTAGCAAATTCCGGATTATTCTTCTTCTCTTCTTTGTGAAAACGCACATTTTCAAGAAGAACAATTTCTCCCATTCCGGCCTTTCCAATTACGGTGTCGGCTTTCTCACCAATGCAATCTTCAGCAAAATGAACCGGTACATCCACCAGTGTTTTCAGATGTTCAGCTACCGGTTTCAGGCTGTATTCAGGTTCCGGTTTATCGGCCGGACGCCCAAGATGGCTGGTCAGGATTAATTTTGCACCGGCATCGGTAACATACTTAATGGATTCCAAAGCCTGAACAATTCTGTTATCGTCTGTGATTTTTCCGTTTTCGACAGGCACGTTAAAATCAACTCTCATTAGTACTGTTTTGCCCTTCAGTTCAACGTCTTTTAATGTCTTCTTTGCCATTGTTTTTGC
>REDT01000044.1 GCA_007693295.1 Balneolaceae bacterium | reverse complement strand
CAGATCAAACGCCTCGAAGCAGAGCAGTTTGAACAGATCACCGACCGGCTCTGGAGCCCTTCCAAAATGACCATGTACGACCTCCGCGAAGACCGAAAAACAGAGATTACCTGGAGCAACCGTGAGATTAACACCTCTATTGAGGATTGGAGATTTACGGAGAGAGGGTTGAGGAGAGGGATTTAATCGGGAGTATTGAGTAGTGAGAAGTAGTTGGCAGTTGGCAGTTGGCAGTTGGCAGTTGGCAAATTAAATTCCAATTATCAAATAACAAATAACAAACGGGTGCTTTTCCTTATTATGTGCCTATATTTTATGATAAGGCTACGTTTGGAATTTGCCCCGAATGGATTGCTATGCGGTTATTTGGTTTTTGGTGCTTGAGAGTTGCCCCGAAAGGAGCGCTATGCGGAAATTTTATCGACAAATAACTCTATACTCAATACTCGAAGACTAAAAAGGAACCACTGCCCTCACCCTGTAGTACAAGTCGTAATCTTCATCTGTAAACAGCTCCTGTGCCGGCTGGGCAATTCCGAGTGCGTGGGCAAAACGGATTCCAAACAGGCTGATCTCGTTCTTTATTTCCGCACCTGCACCCCATCGCTTCTCTGTTGCGGTTGAACCGTCATCAAACCGTGCATTCCAAACCACACCTGCATCAGTGAATAGCGAAAGTGACGTTGACCCCAATTCAATCAATCCAAGAATGGACGTATTGAGTGATGGAAGAAATGGCATTCGGTATTCAAGGCTTCCGAACAGAACACGATCTCCGGCGATAAAACTGCGGTATCCCCGAACCCTCTCCGCTTTACTGAACAGATCGAGAGGCACCTGTCCCGGAAGATTCAGGTTAATATTATCGATCCTGGAGAATCCGATGAAATTTTGCGGGAGAGGTGTTCCCCACTGCTGCTGAAATCTACCGTACGTATAGAGCCGCTGCAGTCCAAGGGAAGGCAGAACAGAGTAGGCACTTATATCAGCCGTGGCGAACTGAACGTCGGAACCAAGTATTTTTTCCGATCCGGTTAGCAGTGTGCGTACACCCCAGCCGTCGAGAGGATGAGTCAGATTATCTCGCCAAGGCCTCTGTTTGGTTATCCCGAACCCGACACTAAGGTCGGTTTGTCGTGCACGTTCAGGTGCAGGGGCAAGAAATGTATCAGAGAAAGCGTCCCGGTCGAACGGACGAACAAGTACGTGGCGCAATCTCGCAAATACACTTCCACTCTGATAGGGCGCTTCAAACAGGTCCATTGGCAGGTTCATCGCAATGTCCCCTCCAATCAACTCCTCAACCAAAAAGCGGTCGCCATAGAAATATGCACTGCCGGGAGTTTTGTAGACCGAAGTGATAATAGACGGATAGAGCTGATTATTCACGTAACTGAACACCCCATAAGAGCGATCGAGATCTCCAAACGAGACTACTCCGGTACCGGCAATAATGTGTTTTCCCAGCGGCTCAACCCATCCTGTAGTCCCAAAGAGCCCCCAGCTATCAGCATCGCTGTAATAGGGCAAAACGATCGAAGCCGCATGGGTTATATTTTTGAGTGACTTATAGCGGTACCTGTCAATAATAAGGGATTCATCGGGCTCGATGAATGAAGGGATCATTACCGGCGGCTGCTTTTTTCGCCAGCTTGAGTAGACATCTGGTGTTCTCCGGTCCCCTTCAAAAGCTTCACGATTAGGATCGATCCACCATGCATGATCCCGCCGTTTGGTTTCGCTCGCCTTGATCAGCAATTTCTCTGTCTCAATCGTATCCGTTTCGGCCATCCAGCCAAACACTTCACCCCCGGTAAAGAGATTGGTGAGTCTCTTCTCTTCTCCGCTTTCAAACTCATAGGTAAACACATTTGGAACTTCATCACGAAGGGAAGTGTATGCAACCTGTTTTCCATCCGGGCTGAGAATAAATTTCCGGTTATCAATATCCCCCCTGTCTAATACGGTTTCCGCCGCCGTCACAGGATCAAACAACACCATATTCCTGCTTCCCTGCTCATCAAACCGGTGAAACAGCCAGCGACTTTGGCTCTCCACCCAAAGCGGGTTCATCAGCTGGATATCCCCGGAGTAACTAGTAATCCGCTGCTCTTCGCCCGTAGACAAATTTCGTGTGAAGAGATTCCCGGTACCGTCCTCATTCACGATATAACCGATCATATCATCAGCGCCGGCCCACACCGGGTATCTTGCCCGGCGGCTATACGTAATGCGCTCCTCCCTGCCCGATTCTACATTCAGCCTGAAGATATCATTGAAGAGCGATGAGTTTTCACCGCGAACCATCCGCGAGTAGTAGATCGATTTTCCGTCCATACTCCAGCTTAGATCGGTATTAATCCCCCCCTCTGCCAGCTTGCGGATTTCGCGTGTGGAGTCGTTCTTTACGATATAGAGAGAGCGTACCGGCCGGCGCATGGAGGCAAGTGAAAGCACGGCTATCAGGCTGTCGCCGGGGCTCACAGCCATGTCGAAGTAGAACTGTCCCGGAAGAGAGAAGCGATTGGTATCCAGCGAATCGGTTCGCTCCATTTGAGTGGCAAGCGAGTTGTAATAGATGTTCATGTGCTTGCGCCAATCCTCATAGAATTCAGAATACCCGCCATCCACTACCGTTTTGAATGCATCATCGAAATCATGGACTTCAAGCAGGCCAAGCAGTTTTTTTCGGTGAGCCAGCATATCCACCAG
>REDT01000120.1 GCA_007693295.1 Balneolaceae bacterium | reverse complement strand
TGCGCCTTGAACCTTGCCCCCTGCCCCAAAAACTTTTGTATCTTGCGTCCTTCTTTATTAAATATGCTCTTCTGCCTAAAAATTTGGCGTATAAAAAGCTTAACCTGTTGGCAGAACCACCATTTTATATGGTATGTACGTTGTGAATCGCCATACACCGAATAAATACGTGTCAAATGAATAAATCGGCCATTCAAGGAATTGTGAAGCGCCTGAAGAATGAGGAGCCGCTATCAGCACCTGAAAGAGAGTTTCTTATCAATGTGCTCTCAGACAATGAAAGCGACATAAGCGGTATTGTGCAGAAAAATATAGCCCACGCGCTGGCTATGTCGGGTGCTATTCTCAAGGATGCGTCCGATCCGGTTGAGGCACTTCCCCGGGTTTTTGATCTGATAGGCCCGGCTCTGGACCTTGACAGGCTCTACTATTTTGAAAACAGCGTGGATGAGCAGAGCGGGGCTTTTATAACCAATCAGCTTATCGAGTGGACAAAAACATCCGTAAGTCCGCAAATCAACAACCCCGAACTGCAGCAGATTCCACTGGGCAACTATTCCGACCTGATGGATACCTTAAAAGAGGGCGGCTATTTCAATAAAGTTGTGAGCCGAATGGAAGAGGGGCCGTTTAAAGAGCTCCTGAAATCACAAAATATCAAATCGGTTCTGATTTTTCCGTTGATTATAAATAAAGGATTTTACGGATTTATCGGGTTCGACGACTGTATAAAGGAGAGAGTATGGAGTGCAAAAGAGTACTTTTCACTTCAGACAATTGTGACCCAATTGGTTCCGATCATTGAAAAACATGAACTGAAGAGTATTCTCTACAAAACCTACAAGCAGGCAGATATCGGTACATGGGAGATGGATTTAGAGGCAGATACCATAACCTGGTCGTCTATAACCAAGGAGATTTTCGAGATGGAGCCGGATCAAACGCCCGACAAAATGTTTGCAGACAGTGCATTTGTTGATGAACGTGAAAAGAGAAAGGTGATGGCCGCTATTGAGGAGAGCTTAAAGACCGGAAGACCTTACGATATGGAGGTGGAAATTATTACGGTGAAAGGAAACCGGAAGTGGATCAGGGATACAGGACAGGCTGACCTGCGCAATGGCAAAGCCGTGCGAATTCACGGAACCGTGCAGGATATTGATGAGAAGAAGAGGGCAGAGATAGAGTCGGATAAAAATAAGAAGCTGCTGGAAGCCATAACCGAACAGACCCAGGTTGCTATCCTTGTTCGGGATATAAATGGGAAACACCTTTTTGTGAACAGGGAGTGGAAAAAGATTTTCGGTTATGAAGATACCGAAGTTGTTGGAAGAACACTTACCGACCTTTTTGAGCCCGATCTCGCCGGGCATATACATAATGTAGATCTTGATGTGCTGACATCCGATAAGCAGAAGGTATTCGAAGAGAGGGTTAAAACGGTTAATGGGTACCGCTACTTTATGGTGAACAAATTTCCTCTGCGGGGTATCAAGGGAATGGAAAATGCAGTGGGCGGTATTGGAACGGATATCACCGATTTAAAAGATACTGAAGAGAGATTGCAGCAAGCCGAGCAGAAGCTCAGGGATATTGTAGAGCACAGTACCAACCTGTTTTACAGCCATACACCCGACCACAAACTTACGTACGTAAGTCCGCAATCCGTTCATTTCCTGGGGTGTACTCCGGAAGAGGCTAAAAGGAGCTGGATGGATTTTGTTACAGATAATCCGGTAAACAGTATCGGCTTTGAAAATACGGATAGAGCCATTAAAACCGGAATTGCCCAGCCGCCATTCGAGCTTGAACTGAAGAGGAAAGACGGGCAGGTGATTTGGGCTGAAGTAAATGAAGCACCCATTGTGAAAGACGGTAAAACCATTCTGATTGCCGGTTCATTAACCGATATAACCGACCGGAAAAGAGCACAAAATGCCATAAGAGATTCACTCAAGGAGAAGGAGACACTGCTTTCTGAAATTCATCACCGGGTAAAAAACAACCTGGCGGTGGTGGCCAGCATGATGCAGATGCAGGCTCACATCACAGATGATGAAACCCTCAGCCTTAACCTGATTGACAGCGTACTGCGAATTAAATCGATGGCCAACATCCATGAGCATCTCTATCAGTCGAAAAGTTTTGTGGACATCAATTTTTCCGAAAATGTGAAAGCATTGGTCTCAAATATTCTTGATACGATGCAGTTAAATGCAGATATAGACCTGAATTTCAGCTGCGATGATGTTCTGTTAAATGTGAGCCAGGCTATACCGTGCTCTCTGATTGTAAACGAGGTGATTACCAACAGTATTAAACACGCTTTCACAAACCGTGCCCATGGAGAGATTGCCATTCAGCTCACTCAAAAGGGTGATCAGATCAATCTAAAGATCATGGACAACGGTGTTGGATTACCCCCGGATTTTTCAATTGAATCAAGCCAATCGCTGGGCTTGCAGCTGATCAGAACCTTGTCGGAGCAGCTGAGAGCTGAATATGGATTTCTTCCGGACAAGAGCGGCTGCACGTTTCAGTTGCAGTTTGAGATTCAAAATAACGGCGATACTGAGATTGGAAAATAATTAACGTGAGTTCTGTAATTTTTTAATCAATAGATTCAAAACTATATTTACGAATCATTTTCTAAGCTATCCTGAATAAATCTTTCTTCTAATCCATCGGGGAATTATGGATGTCGCCTCCTACCCGGAGCTGCGCACCG
>REDT01000003.1 GCA_007693295.1 Balneolaceae bacterium | reverse complement strand
TTGAACCTTGGATTATGATGCGGAAAACCAACACCGAAGGTGTTGAACGTGAATAGCCCCGTGCGCAGCTCGGGGTAAAGATGCGAAGCAAATGAACCCCGAGGCGAGATTTTGATCAACGCTCAGGTATTATCGAGGGGCAAAGGGAAAGACCAGACGATGCCTGGATTTATCACGGCAAAGGATAAATTTCATGAAATCGGTTGGGATTTTTCTCACGATTTTTTGGCAATGACACAAACTCCCGTGAATTAACCTCCGGATTCTACCTTTTGATTTTTTACAGATCGAGGCCGGAGGTTTGGGGTTTTGACCTTTTCGAAGTTACCGATCAGACGTTACTACAGAACATTTTATCTGTGGTTCTTTTCATAACCATTCTAATAACCTGTGTTAGGCTCCATTCCCGTCCCCATAGGGACGATTGATCGGTAACACAACCCGGATGACCATGCCCGCCACGTTCCGTCAGGAACGATTGATGACGTTAAGGCGAGATACCTGAAGCCGACATCGTCGAAACGTCCTTACCTACACCAATCAGCATAGCCAAATTTTAATAAACTTATTTTATTAGAGATTTTTAATATTCATTAATTTTCTTTAATATCTAGCAGGGTTTAAAAAAACCTGTAACAAAGCGCTTTCACGTTTCTCTTTTATTTAGACAATCTACGGCGCTTTCGTTTGCACGATCATCTTAAACATGCTCAATATGGACACTTCACCAAAGTCGACATTCATCTACTACGCAACCGCATCATCCATCTCAATGATCTGTATCGTCTTGATGCTGAGTTTAATTAATTGGCCGCTCGCTGCATCTGTGGTTTTGGGAATTGCTCTTTTTATACACTCACTGATGCTCTCCAGATCAATCAGGGAAACTTATCTGAATGCTAAAAATAAAGGCTTAGCAGATGAACCATCAGAATTCATCAGAGGCTATTTCAATCCCGTTGCGGATAAGAGAAAGTCTGAAGCGTGATAAGCAATTTCCGGGTTTCTGCATTACCCGGTTTTAATATCTTCTAAGAGCTTCAATTCATTTGCCTTTTTAAAAGGAAGGACAACGTAGCAGCCGAGCTGTTTCAGCCCACCTCATTTGGCTCAGAATCGACCTAAAGCTATCTCGCCTACTATCCCGCCGGTTTCTCCTGCTGTGCATTTACAGAGTATATTTCAAATCTCTGCGGGGTATCGCCCCTCCAGGGCTTTCATTTCAATATCAATCAATAGCATAGCGCGATGCACCATGCTATTGATGGCGCCCCCTTGTAGGGGCTTGGTTTGTTTTCATGTCCTAAAATCGGAGTTTACTATGGAACTCATCCCAATCTGAATTCCACCTCCAAGGCCAATGGGTGTAGTTGTGAACGCAGGCATTATTCGACGTTTGTAGCATAGCCAAGAAAGCCCTGAAAAGGGCGACACTTCACCTGTGAACCTAATCCCAAACATATCTCTCGTTGTAGTCAATGTTGTGTTTTCAAAAAAACCTTACAACTCCAAGAGCTCGTATTTCAAATTCCTGCGGGATTTCGCCCTTTCAGGGCTTTCATTTCTTTAATTCACACATTGCATAGCACTGAGTACTATGCCACTGACTGCGCCCCTTTGGGGCTTTTGATCAGGCCAGAATCTCTGTTCAAACCTTATCTGAGCCCCAATTGTGTAAAGTCATTACTACAGGACAAAGTCCTGGAACATTCAAACATGCAAGCCCCTAGGGGGCGGAATCAGTAACGTAGGACGAAGTCCTATGTAATGGCTCATTACCCCAAAAAGCCCTGCCACGAAGTGATCCCGATGGGGAAAGGGCGACACTTCACCTGTGAACCTAATCCCAAACATATCTCTCGTCGTACTCAATGTTATGTTTTTTCAAAAAAATCCGATACTCCTCTTTGAACCCTATTTTTTTATGATGAATCTCCTGGTTCAGGATATAGCTCTTTACCACCTCTACTTCAGCGCCTTTTACAGAAAAAATACTATACCCATCCTGCCAATAAAAATTTGAATACTTCTCGTTCTTTGTCTTTATCCACTTAGATGAGCTCTGTTTTACTTTTTGAATAAGTTCAGCCTGACAAATCTGCCTGGAAAGAGTACATAGAATATGTATATGATCCCTGCGACCACCAACCTGAACCGGATAGCACATAAGGGCTTTAGCAACTCCTCCGATATAATCAAACAATTCTGCTTGAATATCCCGGTCTATTAATTTTTGGCGATATTTTGTACTAAATATAATATGAACATAGACTTTAGATAGGGATTGTGGCATTTTTCTCTTGTTTTATTACGGTTCCTATCTGTATGAACCCAAAAACATGGAATCCTTACAAAATTAATAGTGAGTTTTTCGAATCTCTTTGGATAGCATAGCGCTGTGCACCATGCTATTGATTGCGCCCCTTTGGGGCTTGGTTTATATCCATGAACTAAATTCGGAAGCTAAAATGGGGTATCCCGATTCGAATACCCCAAGCCCCAACGAAGCGATCCCATTGATTTAATGATTCATGCATTTAATTCATATATGCAAGCCCCAAAGGGGCGGAATCAATAACGTAGGACACAGTCCTATGGTAAAAAATTAATAACCTCCGAAAGCCCTGCAAGGGCGACACCCTTTTTTAGCCCCAATCTCAAACAAACCCAATAGCCAGTAATTCAAATCTCCGCGGGGTATCGCCCCTCCAGGGCTTTCATTTCAATATCAATCAATAGCATAGCGC
>REDT01000195.1 GCA_007693295.1 Balneolaceae bacterium | reverse complement strand
TTGCCCGGATGATGAGCCGCTGCCACGAGCCCAAATCCGCATCTCATCAATGGCTAATTCACTTAGAGGCGCGTGGATTAAAATTACTTTATTGAGATTCTTATTCACAGCACTCTTTACCTCAAATAAGATCAGCCATGTTTCCCCATCTGCCTGGGCAACGGCTTCGTCACTGAAGATAAGTCCGTGAGGGGAGTAGATGTACTGGTCTGCATCAGGGTCGTACTGGCTGTAAAATGCGATGTGCTCCCGGCCGAGTTGGTCCTGCATCGGTTAAACCCAGAGTAAAACACTTTATAATGTGTCGGAAAACAGGCTCTGAAATTTTTGAACGTTTATAATACTTGTTAATCATTGTATAACAATATGTTACAAACAATTATAACATGCTATACTTCATAAGACCCAAATTAAATCATGTATCTGCCAAGTACATTAAATTCATTATTCAAAACATAAAATACCGTCCAACCTGACACTACTCGATAATATCCGGTTTCAGGATCCATTCCCGGCTCATTTTCAGATTTATAACTTATAAAATATCGGTTATCGGATTTGTAAAAGAAAGGTATGAGATCCGTACGAGTAAGTTGAGGGCCAAGATCACCACCATTTACCCGGAGCATTAACTGAAGTTGCTGGCAGGTTGATTCATTTGCCACCGGGCTTACCTCTTCTATCGAAGTTATTTGTAATCCGGTTTCATTTTGAATTCTCTCATATTGAGGGTGATTTAATATTCGCTCAACTGTATTAAATGCATCATCTCTCGGTTCAGGACAGACTTGGCCGTATACAGGGATTGAAGTGAGAGTTAAAAAAATAACCGTAAGTAGTAAAGATGCTGTTTTGAATGGTTTCATCGCTTAAAGGTAAAAGTTCAATTCTATGTGCGAATCATTTCTAAAATTATCTTGTCATTCCTAAGTAGTTTAATTCTATATCAAAAACGAAGATGTATGGTTTACCACTGTATGATATCATTGTAGGCTTTCTGCCTGTGAAATAAATAAAATAGTGGGTTTCAGTCTGATAGTAGTATTTACTAAGAGTATCAAGGGTGTCATTATCATCAACAAACTGCTGCAACTGCTGGCAG
Source organism: Balneolaceae bacterium (assembly GCA_007693295.1). Taxonomy (GTDB): domain Bacteria; phylum Bacteroidota; class Rhodothermia; order Balneolales; family Balneolaceae; genus Rhodohalobacter. The sequence goes on along the minus strand of REDT01000195.1, from coordinate 12,470 downwards.
ACCGATTCATCACTTACTGACCATATACCATAGTTACTTCCCTCAAAAGATTTTTCTAAAGGCGGCCAGGTACCATCATATTCCAAAGCAGGAACTCCAAGGGATTGTCTGTGATCTGCAATGCCTTCCACTTCCAGTGCAAGAAAGAAGAAGAGTGAGCCATGTACCATTTCCTCAGGCTCGGTACACTCTGAATTCTCATATCGCTCAAGGCTATATGAATTATTTGCAGTAATAATTGAAATGAAAAAAGCGACCAGTGTAATTAAAAAAGCTGTTTTGAGCGGCTTCACTTTTCATCGGGTTTTGACTTAATACAAAAAATGTCCTATACGGTTTAGATTCTTAATCTATAAGAGGGCTAAGATCATCTTCCATTATTATATCTATAACAACGGAGTCACCTGAAGAAATATTTAGATCTTCTATATGATATCTTTTTTTTGAAACGTAGGATACTTTTATATCAAAACTTCCTTCAAGAACTGTCTGGATAAAAGGACGCTTTTCAAAATGATGGAACAGAATACCATTAATTAGAAATGTTGCAGGGTGATACAAACCGCTTTCCTTTTCATATGAATTTAAAGTTAAATACGTATATCCACTTTTAGATTTATATATGTTTTGCTCGATGTTCGAATAGGATTGTTCTTTTTGAATTTCATTGGTATTCGAGCATGCAGCAAAAACAAGGCACAATAGTAAGGTCTTAACAATCTGCATCAGTTCCTTTTTGATTTTCAGTATTACCAATTCCTTGTTCAGTAAAAATAGTATTTAAAACTTCGCCTCTTTCTGAAGAAGTTGGGAATTCAGCTTTAAACCATGGAGTTTCTTCATAGACAGGGTTGCCACTAGTATCTTCAATTACTTCACCACTATCATCTCTTTTAAACTAGTGAGTTAATCCACACTATGCTATTCATCAAAAGACCCTTGAATAAAGTTTGATTCTTCACAATGAACCATCGGTCGATCATCCTCTGAAAAGTTCACCTCAATAGAGATCTCATCTACTTCATTTGTGATAATGGGTACTGTTTCGATGGAAAAATACCCAATGGAAGTGGCCTTAAACTGAATGGGCATGTCTGACTTACCGATCATAAATGCAAGCTCATTTTCTGTGGTCTTGAATACACTGCAGCCCGCATTCACCTGAACAGGATTTACTGATGTTTCCGAATCAGAAAAGTTAAACCTGAAGTTAACTTTAACGCTGTCGGTTGGTGAGACTTTAGATGCAGTATTTAGGCTATATGTGCTGTTATTATAGGTGCTTAAAAGATTTGAGGTTGATTTAATACATCCAAAAGTTAGGATTGTCAATGTTAGCAGAATAATTAAGTATTTAATTTGAGTCATACTCATAAATTCAGTAATTGAATTATTTTTAGCAATCTATATTGTTACCTTTCTGTGTTTTTGGAGAACCCGACAAATCATATCCAGTTAGTTCTATAGAAAGAATATTCTGAATTCTGTTTTTTTCAGTAGATTCTTTATTTAAAAAAGTGTCTGTTGTGTGTAGGCCACCCCAAGAAAGGTCTTGGTAAAATTGAAGGTCATAGTTTAGACCAGATGAATCTCCAAATTCTTTCAGTGCAATTGCAATTTCATTCACTAAAGATCTTGCAATTTCTTCGTGATGAACATCATTCCAATTATGCAATTCTCCCCATTCCTCTACCATTTCAGGATATGTTGCAATCCAATCAGGACGATTTATTTGAAAGTAAACTCCTAAATACGCGTGAATAGCTTCATGCAAAATAGTCCGAGCCCATGATATATCAGTTGCATTGGACCAGGCACTGTTATCAAAAACAGTTGTAATACTTTCTCTAGTAGGGTCATATAAAGCAGGTGGATTTGTTTGAGCAGTTTGACCATTCAATTTTCCACTTTTTAATTCCCAGTTATATCCAGGTATTTCTCCTGCAAATTTCTGAATTATTTTTCCAACGCCTTCCTCTACACCTTTAAGATCTTCAACAATAGATTGCATACATGGGTCTAATTCATCATCAATTATTTTTTCATCTTCCCATTTTTGCAATTCGTCTTCATCATCACCATCTCCGTTATTACCATCGCCCACACCACCTCCACAGCCATAGAATACATGGCATTCGATGTCATCCGGCTGGGGTGGATAAAAACCGCCGCTATCATCCTCTTCATCTAATGACTCAGGATTAAAAAATGGGTCGTCCATCCAGTCATCTTCAGGGGTTACTATTATACCTTCTAAATCACACTCCCAAAGTTCCGGGTCGTTATCGCAATCTTGTTCGGGGTTCCCATTTACAGAGTTCGACATCAGCGAATAACGAATACTCTGCTGTCCGTGGGCACTTCCGTTGCCCCGATTCCCCATCTTCTTGGATTCGTGTTCTATTAGGCATCGAAAAGCGGACTGGGCCAATATTGTTGAATTACTTGGGATCGTATTAACCAACGTCCAAAAAGAATGGAGCCTCAGTTAAGTAAGAAAATATAAAAATAGTGTCTAAGGACTCACAAAGTATACAATCTCCGCCACTAAATTAGTTTCTGGATCTATTTCCAAATCAACTCCTTCATCTTTATCGCTACAGCCAAAGGCAATAAAAGTGCGTGGTCTGTATTGTGACTCTGCAATAATCAGGTCACTTCCAAATGCTTGTTTAAGACTGGCAACCGTATCTCCCACTTTTACAGTATTGCCCTGAATAACGACAGGCCATTGATCATTGGTTATTGTAATCCGTGTGACAAAGGTTTGTACATCGTATGTAAACCCTATACGATTGTCCCCATAGTTAAAAGCCCTGCTTCTGTTTTCTCCAAGCTCATCTACTGAACTGTAGTTACCCAAAAGCTGCTGAACATCTTGGGGTTCTGCATTAGTAGCATTTAACTGATCAATAGTTTCTCCGTTGAATGTAATTGCTTCGTAGTCATCGCAAGGAATCATATTTACTACTTCTTGGGCCTGTATACATGTTGCGCTTATCAAGGCAAGTATTAGTATAAAAATCATTCTTAATTTCATCATTGTGTAGTTATTTTTTGTTAGCAGTCAGTACTGGGTACTGGATTACCTTGTGAGTCAAATTGTGTAGTCATTATTTCCAATGGATTTTGAGGGGCGCTGTAATCGTTTTTGAGATTCCAACCTGAACCGATTCGTTTCCTTAATACTATATGTGTGTGGGGAACAGTATACCCTCTATCAACAGCTCCTCCAAGATTTCCACTTAAACCCTGAATTCCAATTACAGTTCCGGCATTTATATTTGTGTCATTGGCAGGGCGACCATCCTTTTGTAAGTGACCATACTGATGAGTGTAATACTCACCGTTGATAAAACTTTGAATGGTGACAAAATAACCGATTCCTTCTGGTTCGTAACCAACACTTACGACTTTCCCTCCATGCATTGCAAAGAAAGGACTTCCAACTTCGTTTTCGATATCAATTCCATTATGGAATTGTTCACCACCACTACGAGTAGGGCCAAATTGTCCACCATTTACACCGCTGACTTCCTGCGGGGCAATTCTTGGATTTTTAATTGGGTTTCCCACACATGGCACTTCACCTTCAATACAATTCCCATCCGCATCTTTTACTTCTCCGATAGGGCAAGCATCAGGATCAGGACCTGGATTTACACCGCCCCCATCCGGGTTACAATTATAAGCTACCTCGCAATCTGTTTCACCCGGCTGGGGTGGATAAAATCCGCCGCCATCATCCTCTTCATCTAATGACTCATCTTCAAAAAATGGGTCATCCATCCAGTCATCTTCAGGGGTTACTATTATTTCTTCATCATGAACACATCCCATTCCATCCACCCAGGAGGCATAATCCCCGCAATCAAAGTCTGAACCTCCGTCAATGGAGTTCGACATAAAAGATGTGCGAGCATTTTGTTGCCCGGATGATGAGCCGCTGCCACGAGCCCAAATCCGCATCTCATCAATGGCTTGTCTGCTTATTGGGGCATGAATCAAAACCAGTTTATTCAGGTGTTTACTCTCAGAATTTTGTATTTCATATAAGATCAGCCCCGATTTTCCATCCGCCTGGGCAACGGCTTCTTCACTGAAGATAAGTCCGTGAGGGGAGTAGATGTACTGGTCCGCATCAGGATCGTACTGGCTGTAAAATGCGATGTGCTCCCGGCCAAGCTGTTCCTGCATCGGTTTAATCTCTTCTTTTAATCGCTCCCAGTCCACCTGCATGGTGTCGCCTTCAGCGCCCTTGTCTCTTATGCCTGTTAAATAGGCGCAATTACCGAATCGAGAGTAAAATCATTATGCAAGAACGCTTTTGGAATAATAACCTTTAACCTGACTTTCTCCCTGCCTCGCTATATCTTAGCCGCCAAGTATTCAACCGCGATGAAAATCAAAGCCCCAAAAGGTATTTACATTGCGAACCTTTTCGTATATTGAGGACTTACTTTTTAAATTTTAGGATGAACGATCTCGTTCTCTATGGCTAAAAAATTCGACGAAGTTAAACAGCTTGCATACCCAAAAGCTGAAGTGGAAATCCTTAATTGGTGGAACGAGAAGAAGATTTTTAAGAAAAGTCTGACCTCTCGCGAAGACGGTATACCGTTCACTTTTTTTGAAGGCCCACCCACAGCTAACGGCAAGCCCGGTATTCATCATGTGATGTCGCGCACGGTAAAAGATCTCTTTTGCCGCTATAAAACCCTGAAAGGCTTTCGCGTGGAGCGCAAGGGCGGATGGGATACCCACGGCCTGCCGGTGGAGATTGAAATTGAGAAGGAGCTTGGCCTTGAAGGCCGCGCACAGGTGGAGGAGTACGGCCTGGCCGAATACAACGCCAAATGCCGCGAAAGCGTGCTTAAATACAAGCACTTATGGGACGATCTCACCTCGCGTATGGGCTACTGGGTAGATCTTGAAAATCCCTATGTAACCTTCGAAAACGACTATATTGAGTCGGTTTGGTGGGCGTTCAAGCAGCTCTATGATAAAGGCTTGGTCTATCAGGGCTACAAAATTCAGTGGTACTCGCCCGGAAGTGGCACCGTACTCTCCTCGCATGAGGTAAGCCTTGGGTACAAGGAGACGCAGGATCCCTCTGTTTTTGTGAAATTCCCGCTCGATGCGGATGAGAACGTCTTTTTCCTGGCCTGGACAACAACTCCGTGGACCATCATCTCCAATATGGCCCTTGCCGTTAATCCGAAACTGGAGTATGTAAAGATCCGGGTTTCTGAAGGGGATGTTACCGAACATTACATCCTGGCCAAAGATTGCCTCGAAGACGCAATTACTCACGAATATGAAATTGTAGAGAGCTATAAAGGCAGCGATCTGAAGGGCTGGATCTACAAGCCGGTATTCGATTTTGCCCTTGAGGAGCATCCGAAAGAGAAAGCCTGGAGAGTGATTGAAGCCGACTATGTAACCACCGACGAGGGTACAGGGGTGGTGCACACCGCTCCCGCATTTGGCGCCGACGATTTCGATACCTGCAGGGAAGCGGATATCCCGATGTTTAACCCGATTGACCGGGAAGGCCGCTTTACAAAGCAAGTACCCGATTTTGAAGGGCAGTGGTTTAAGGATGCCGATAAGGAGATTTCGCGAGCCATTAAGGAGAAAAACCTGATGTATCGCCACGAGACCTGCGTGCACAACTATCCGTTCGACTGGCGAAAAGGCACACCGCTGATGTCTTATCCCGTGGAGTCGTGGTTTATCCGCACTACCGAGGTGAAGGATAAAATGGTGGAGCTGAATAAAACCATCAACTGGAAGCCTGAAAACACCGGTACCGGCCGCTTTGGTTCATGGCTCGAAAATAATGTTGACTGGGCCGTTTCGCGCCAGAGATTTTGGGGAACACCGATTCCGCTCTGGATAAGTGATAAAGATCCCGAATATATTGAGTGCGTAGGCAGCGTTGAGGAGCTTCGCAAAAAAGCCGGCATCGCGGAAGATGTGGAGATCGATCTGCACCGTCCGCATCTGGACGAATTTACCTGGAAATGCCCAAAGGGCGGTACCATGAGGCGAATACCTGATCTGCTGGATGTCTGGTTCGATTCGGGTGCCATGCCCTGGGCACAGTGGCACTACCCGTTTGAGAATAAGGAGAAGTTTAAAAAGAACTACCCGGCCGACTTTATCGCCGAAGGGGTGGATCAGACGCGCGGATGGTTCTACACCCTGCACGCACTGGGAACCATGCTGTTTGGCAAGGTTGCTTACCGCAATGTGGTATCAAATGGACTTGTTCTTGACGCAAATGGGGAAAAAATGAGCAAGTCAAAGGGGAATACGGTAGACCCCTTTGAAGTGATTCAGGCCTATGGTGCCGACACCGTTCGCTGGTATATGATGAGCAACTCCTCACCGTGGGAGAATCTCAAATTCAGTGAAGAGGGATTGAAAGAGACGCAGCGTAAATTTTTCAATACGATTGTGAACACCTACTCTTTTTTCGCAATGTATGCGAATATTGACGGCTTTACCTATTCAGGTTCACCGCTGCCAAAATCGGAGCGAACAGAGATGGACCGCTGGGTCATCTCAAGGCTCAATACCGTGGTTAAGCAGGTGGATGAGCATTTTGAAGACTACGAACCCACGAAAGCCGCCCGCGAAATCGAGCGGTTTGTGGAAGAGCTGAGCAACTGGTACGTTCGCAGGAACCGCCGCCGCTTCTGGAGAGAGGGTAAAAGCCTTGATAAGACAGCCGCCTATCAAACCCTGTATGAGTGCCTGGTAAACCTGGCCAAGCTGATCAGTCCTATTGCGCCCTATTTGGGTGAATGGCTCTATCAGAATCTTAATGAGGTAACGAAACAGGATGAAACCTCTGTACATCTCTCTTTCTACCCTACAGTGGAGGAAACAGCTATCGACAAGCAGCTGGAGCGTAGAATGGAGATGGCCCGCACCATCAGTTCCATTGTGCTCAGAGTGAGAAACCAGATCGATGTAAATGTTCGTCAGCCGCTATCCAGAATCATTCTTCCCATTAATAATGAAGAAAGGCCTATGGTTGAAGCGGTAAAAGATATTATATTGGATGAAGTGAACGTTAAGGATATAGAGTTCGTGGATGATGACTCCGGAATCGTAAACAAAACGGCTAAACCGAATTTTCCGGTACTTGGCAAACGTCTTGGGAAACAGATGAAGTCTGTGGCATCAAAAATCAGTGAACTCACGAACGATGAAATATCCAAGTTTGAGACTAAAGGCGCTATTGAACTTACACTCGATAGCGGTGAAAAAGTACGTATTTCATCCAATGAGATTGAAATACATCGAACGGGCCTCAGAGGCTGGTCGGTAGAATCGGAGGATGGCATTACCGTTGCCGTAGATACCGAAATAACGCCTGAGCTTCAGAAAGAAGGTTTATCGCGTGAATTCATAAACCGAATTCAAAACATGCGCAAGGAAGCCGACTTTGAGGTAACAGACCGGATTGTAATTGGATTTTCGGGTTCATCGGAGCTCTCGGAAGCTATTGAGGCAACCAAAGAAACCGTAAAATCGGAAACGCTGGCAGAGGAGATTAAAATGAGCCTGCTCGACGTTTCAGACTTTGTGAAATCGTGGGATATCGAAGGATCCCCTTGCGAGATATCAATACGGAGAAATACTAACAATTAATCACCATCATTATGGCATCTGCAAAAGATTCCAAATCTACGGACAGAGTAACACCTTACAGCGATGAGGAACTTGAATATTTCAAGGAGATCATACTGAAAAAACGCGATGAAGCTGAACAGGAGCTGAACACCCTGCAAAATCTTCTTCGGGAAAGCATGGAAAATGCTTCCGATGAATCGGCATACTCGTTTCACATGGCTGATGCGGGAACAGACGCGCAGGAGCGCGAAAAAACATATATGCTCTTTAACCGAACCAAAAAATTTGTCAGGTACCTCGAAGATGCTCTCGTTAGGATTGAGAATAAAACCTATGGAGTTTGTAAGGTTACCGGCAAAAAGATAGCAAAAGGCCGTCTTGAGGCTGTGCCGCATACTCAGCTCAGCATTGAAGCCAAACTAAAACGACGATAAACCCAAAAATTTGTCGCTGAAAAAGAAAAAATTATTGGTCCTTTTTATACCGGCTATTATTGTGCTGATATTGGACCAGATTACGAAACAGATGGTATTGCGATCTCCTTCCCTGCAGAGAATGGAGATTATTGAAGGATGGCTGGCATTTAATTTTACCAAGAATCCCGGTATGGCGCTGGGTATGGACTGGCTCTCCACTCCTGTTATCAGCGTGATTGCGATTACTGCCACCATTGGCATTGTTGTATACATCCTGTTCACCCTCAATAAGGCCAACTACGCCTATCTTGCCTGTATGGGACTGATAGTTGGCGGAGCGCTTGGAAATATCTCCGACCGTATTTTTATGGCTATAAAAGGCGGCTACGGCGGTGTACTCGAAGGTCATGTGGTCGATTTTATCCATTTTACGCTAACGATCGGCGATTGGGCCGTTTTCCCCTATATCTTTAATGTAGCCGATGTGGCTATCAGCACCTCTATCATCATTCTCTTGATCTTCCACAAAAGAATTATGCCCGTTGATGAACCGGCACCGGAAAATGACGAGTCAGAAAATCCCGGTGAAGACTACGATATGGTTTCAGAATCGACAGATCCTGAAAAGAGAGATTATCTGTAATGACTTTGTACTTTTGTCTTGATACCCCATCGGGATGCCTACGGCGCAAAAGTACCATGCCATAGGCATCCCAATGGGGAAAAATCAAGGCTGTGAATTCCCGAAACTGTTCGCTTCATCTCCGCAGAACGAATCCAAGGCCCCGCCTTGTTAACTTCCAACTCGTAGTAAGATCAAACCCTGCGTGGCTTAGGATTCGTAATGCACTGCTACACCTTGCGAACCGGGAATTCAAGGCCGGGCATTCTTCGTACAGTAATTGGGTTCCCTTTTTATTCAATAGATTTAACTCATCAAACTTTCGTTCCGGTTAGCAGGGAAGATTGAACTCCCGATATAGTTCAGGAAGATCCGCTGGAAAGTGGATCAATACGATTAGCCCCGATTAGCAAATCGCGGTATAATGCAGAGGGTGAACCGTCGCAACCCGCCGGAGTGCGGGTTGAATACCCTGGCTCATATCTACATAAATGTCCATGCATTTTTATTCAAATTCTTTTCGAGTTTGGTTCTTCGGGAAAGTTTATGGTTTCATCATTTCCTTTAGAACATCGAAACCTCTCTGTGAGGTTATTTTAACGGGATAAGAATTTTGAACTCAATCCAATTTTAGTACTTTAATCAGCTGTTATCGTTCAATGATTAACTTTATCCCCAACTGCTTTGTCTGAAAATGGTTCAAATCACACCGTAACGTTCCTGATTCAATGCCCCGATCAAAAGGGCCTGGTGGCATCAATCAGTAACTTCTTCTATGAGAGAGAGTTCAATATCCTGAGCTGCCAGCAGTACACCGATCTGTTAACCGGCCACTACTACATGCGGCTTCAGCTTGTACTCTCCGACCTTACCACCACCCGCCGGCAGCTGGAAGAGGAGTTTGGTGAGTTTGGCAATCGAATAAACCTTCGCTGGTCGGTTCACTATTCCGATAAAACCCAGCGGGTAGCCCTGATGGTATCCAAAACATCCCACTGTCTCTACGACATTTTGCTCAGATGGAAAGAGGATGAACTGGACTGTGAAGTCCCGGTAATTATCAGTAACCACCCCGACCTGGAGAGTGTTGCCGATCAATTCAGGGTGCCATTTCACTGCCTTCCCATTAAAAATGGGGACAAATCCACCCAGGAACAGGCCGTGCGTGAACTGCTGAACAAAAACCATATCGATCTGGTGGTTTTGGCCCGATACATGCAGGTTCTCTCAAGCGGTTTTATAGAGGAGTACAAGGGCAGGGTTATTAACATTCATCACGCTTTCCTGCCCGCTTTTCAGGGCGGGAGTCCGTATGAACGGGCCTATGAGCGCGGGGTTAAGATGATCGGAGCGACGGCACACTATGCAACGGAAGATCTCGATGAGGGCCCGATTATCGAGCAGGATGTGGAGCGGGTAAATCACGAACTGGAGCCGAAACGGCTGAAACAGATCGGCCGTGATATCGAGCGCGTTGTGCTCTCAAGGGCGGTTAAGGCCCACCTTGAAAGCAGGATTATTATCTCTGGCAAGCGAACGATTGTGTTTTCTCAGGGGATTTGATTGGATAAATTCAATTAAGTAACGTGAGTTCGAGATAAGGGAAAGGTGATAAAAAGTCCCCCTTAGAAGGGGGAAGGCGAACGCAGTGAGCAGGGGGATGATGGTTAAAGCAGTAATTTTCAATTCAAAGAGTCTCTTTTGAGCATCAAATTCACTTCGTTTCATCCCCCATTGCCCCCTTCGAAGGGGGACACTCTTGAATCAGCTCTAAACCATCACGCAGGTTATGTATTTTATTGATACTCATGAATACAAGTAAGACAATCGGCGCAATCGCTGCCGGACATCCTGAAACGGTTAAAGCGGCTGAGCAGATCCTGCTGGACGGCGGCAATGCCTTTGATGCGGCAGTAGCGGCTCAAATGGCGGCTTTAGTCGCAGAGCCGGTTCTGACCTCACTGGGCGGCGGCGGATTCATGCTGGCAGAAACAGCTTCGGGAAGTCAGGTACTGTATGATTTTTTTGTCCAGACTCCCATTCAAAAGAAGCATCCATCCCGGCTAAATTTCTACCCGATAACTGCAGATTTTGGTGAGGCTGAACAGGAGTTTCACATCGGGCCGGGCTCAATTGCAGCGCCGGGTATGGTGAAAGGCCTGTTTGAAATACACCGGGATCTCTGCAGCCTGCCGATGAAAAGGCTTGCCGAACCCGCCATTGAGCTGGCGCGCAATGGACTGGTGATGAACTCTTTTCAATCCGGAATCTTTGATATCATCAGGCCGATCTACTATGATTCACAGGAGGCCAGGCGCATCTTTCGAAGTACAAAAGAGGACGATCAACTGATTCGTAAGGGTGAAGTTCTTAAACAGCCGTACCTTGCAGAACTCCTGGAGCAGCTGATTCTCGATGGGGATCTCCTGTTCTATGAAGGTGAAATTGCAGGGTCGATCTCACGGATGTGCCGGGATGGCGGCGGCCATCTGACCCAAGAGGATTTACGCAACTATCGCGTAATTAAAAGAGATCCGTTAAAGATCAATTATCGGGGCCATAAAATTGCAATCAATCCTCCTCCCTCATCAGGCGGAATCCTGGTTGCGTTTGCATTGAGCTTGATGGAGTCAATAGACCCCGGGAGTTTTCAGCCGGAGGATGGAGCCTGGCCGGACGTACTTGTGTATATACAAGAGATGATAAACAGGGCCCGGATTGATGCGTTTATTGAAAATCCATCAGATGATCCCATCCTGAAACTATTGAACCCTGAGTACCTGGAGATCTACAGGAAAGAGATCAGGGAGAGAGCGGCATCCTTCAGAGGCACCACCCAGATCAGCATTGTCGACAGGGATGGCAATATGGCCAGTATAACCTCCAGCAACGGCGAAGGAAGCGGGGTTGTGATTCCGGGGACCGGCTTTATGTTCAACAATATGCTTGGGGAAGAAGATCTGCATCCGGGAGGATTTCACGCATGGAAGCCGAATGAGAGGATGACATCGATGATGGCGCCCGGAATTATGAAGATGAAATCAGGCACCCATGTTGTTTTTGGATCAGGCGGTTCCACCCGCATTCGTACAGCTATTCTTCAGGTTCTTTTGAACCTTGCCGATTTTGAGATGTCGCTAAAAGATTCTATTGATGCGCCAAGAATTCACATTGAAGAGAAACAGTTGCATATAGAAAAGGGATACGGCTCCAATCAGTTGAAGAGGCTTAAAGGGCTTTATCCCAATCACAAAATCTGGAATAAAAAGAGCTTGTTCTTTGGAGGTGCGCACTCGGTCAGCCATGGCCCGGAAGGCTACTCAGGCGCTGGCGATAACAGACGAGGCGGGGTGGCAAAAGTAGTGTAGCGCGGGCTGCCAGCCCGCAGGCATAATGAGTCTTGTAAAATCCGGTGATAAAAAATTAACCGGTAACGCATGAAGAATTTCCTTGCGCCTCTCTGTATAGCGTATTTAAGCATCAACAAATCTTAGACGTTACATGTTGTATGTTACACGTTAAACGTTCTTCATTTACAGGCTCATAAACCGGTAACTCAAACAAACGTTCAACCTGTAACATGTAACTGAAAGCGTGCCCCGTGAACCGTGTACCATGTGCCGTGCGCCTTGAACCCTGCACCCTGCGCTCCCGATGGGTCGGGATGTCGCTATCGCGCCACTTGTGCCTTGGATTATTCCAGCATCAGCCGTTTCAGAAAGCCTTCTTTGGTCTGCGGCTTGTCGAGTTTTTCGTCGGGGTGATCGGTGTCGATGTGGTCGAGC
>REDT01000174.1 GCA_007693295.1 Balneolaceae bacterium | reverse complement strand
GTTATAGGAAGGAGTTTTGTAAGGCATTCTTCAACACCCTGCACCCTGCACCCAACCCCTAAAGAAACGTATACGTATACTTTACCAAAACCACCCGGTTGTCGAACCGTGGCAGAGCCGGGGTCACATGATCGGTATGGGTATTGGAGGTTTCGCTGTATACGATCCAAAAATCATTCCCCTCTCTAAAATTATACCGAAACCGGGCGTTGGTTCCGATTTGCCTCGAGAGATAGTTGTACTGGGTAAGCAGCTGCAGGGATACCTGCGTATTTAATGCAATGAGCGAGCGCAATCGGAACACGTTCAAATATTCTCTCTGATCCCGGTCGGGGAAATCCAGCCTGTTCAGTTCTATTCCACCGCTGATCTCAAAATAACGGGATTGATTCCATGTTGGCGAGAGGCCAACGGAGAGTTGGGTTCCATCGTAAAAAGTATTCAATCCGGCCGAGAGGCTTGTTCGTAATCGTTTTGCGCTGTTCATACTGTAGTTAAAATTCACCCCGTAAAAATAGTAGCTGCCGGGCTCAACAAACGTGTTGTTACTGAAAAATAGAGGGTTCCGAAGATCCTCAAACCACCAGTTTCCGGTAACTCTCATGCTCGAGCCGTCTTTAAAATCTATACTCAATGGCAGTTCAAACAGCATCGATTCGACACTGTTATCCTCATTACGGAGGCTTACAAAATAGCGGGCAGTTGGGGTTACTATTCTAAGAGGCGATTCTACAGAATTGAAATAGCCATAGGAGAGACTGCCATCAAGGAGAGTGTAGTTAAAGCGTGATTCAAAGCCCATGGATGGAATATACCTTTCGCCGGCTCTTTTGGCTGTAAAGCTATAGAAGAAACCGCTGGAGGTCTGCTTACGGAGGAAAAGCCGGATAATTCCGTTCGTAAGTGGATCAAAACTCTCTTCAAAACGGTCGTCAAATGTAGCCGCATATTTTACATCAACATAGTGATTACCGGAATAGTTGTAAATCAGGTCGGTACCGGCTGCAATGTTATAAGATCCGTCCATACCCAGCCGCGTGGTTAACATCCCTCCGGCATAAGAGTTCCGGTTGATAATATCTCTGCGGGCGCGATATACTCCGTAATTTTCGGATGGCAGGCTAAGTTCTGAAAACGCTTCAGTCTGCATATTCAAAACGCCTACATCCCACTTACCGGTTCGGCCGGCAAGCCTTGCCCCTCCATAAATTCGGATTGGCTGCCCCTGCTGTAACCCAATTCTGCGGCTGTAGAAAAGGTTATTATTGCCACCCAGGTTGAAGTCAAAAATATCGGACCGCTCCTGGAAGAACTGCCTTTTTTCCGGAAAGAAAAGGGGGAATCGTGATAGATTTACCTGAGCCTCGTCGGCTTCCACCTGTGCAAAATCGGTATTCAGCGTGATGTCGAGATTCATATTTCCGGTTACAGGAAATTTAATATCTAGCCCCGCTTCTGCGGTATAGTCTGTTTGTCTTGTATAGGATGAGCCATCGGTGCTGAGCTGATTGATTTGTTCAAATCCACTCAATACATATGGGGTGATGTAGAACGGGCGGCTGTACTCCACACCGGTGATCCTGATTTTTTGAGCCTGTGATGGCTTGGTAAATCCGCGGGACCAGTCGGGTGGAATGTTGGGAAAAATATGTCTTTCAGCTTTTCTGGCAATCCATCGGTAGGCGATCATTCCCATGGTAACTTCACCGTTGAAATCCCTGAAACCAAGACTCGAGAAGGGAATTCTCATTTCTACGAACCATCCCTCATCGGTAATCTGAGTGGCAGCGTCCCAGTGTGTGGTCCAGTTTCGGTTAATGGACCCGTCACCTTCCGAATCTTTTGATACCAGCTGATCCACTCTGACCCCTGTTGGGGTGACAAAAAACCAGCGGGCTGTTTCATCATCGTTAAAAGAGTCGAGTATTATGGCAAACGTCTCATCACCGCTATAGCGGTCACGATACATGGTATTGGCAACGATTTTATCAGGTTCCGAGTCGTAGAGTTCGCCGGATACATAAATATACTCATCGTCGTAAGCCACTCTTATAACGGATCTCTCCGACATCTGCCCCATATGAACTGGCTGGTACATAGTGAGCGGCAGAGGGGGGATCTCTTGCCAGGCCTTTTCATCCGGCATGCCGTCCAAAGTGATGGGAGAACTTAGCCGGGGCAGTTCAAAAAGCTGATCACTCTGAGCATGAACCGGCCCGGCAATAGACAGTAATAAAATGGATAAAATAAAATACTTCACGGGTAATTCGTTTGATTATGGAATCCAGTCGGGAACAACGCCAATCTCTATTCCAAATACATAGGCAAAGATGGTATAACTGGCAATGGTGAACAGTACGGAGACGATGATGTTGAGCCATATCCCGGCATTTGCCATCTGTGGTATGGTAACTTTGCCGCTGCCATAAATGATAGCGTTGGGAGGCGTTGCTACAGGAAGCATAAACGCGCAGCTGGCAGCAATGGCCGCCGGAAGCACAAAGAGCATGGGGTCTTGCCCGATGCCGATGGCCGTTGAAGCCAGAATCGGCAAAAATGCGGCTGCGGTAGCGGTATTGCTGGTGATCTCTGTAAGAAATACAATAATTATGATTACAAGAAATATAAGAAGGATAATCGGCAGAGCGTCAAGTCCGCTTACGGTTTCTCCAATCCAGGTGGCAAGTCCTGAAGTGGTAATAGCCATGGCCAGGCTCAAGCCGCCCCCAAAGAGGATGAGGATGCCCCAGGGCAGTTCCTTCAAGCTCTCCCAGCGTAGCAGCATACTTTCATCTTTCAACCCGGTGGGTATTAAAAAGAGTGCAACTCCGGCTGTAACGGCAATACCGGCATCCGAAAGCCCTGGCAGGATATCGGATAGAAGCGGCCTGAAGATCCAGAGAAGTGCCGTTGTTACAAAAACAATGGCTACTCTTACTTCAGGTTTGGTAATGTCACCAAGCCCCTTCAGCTGGGTTTCAATAACGGATTGCCCGCCCGGCAGCTCTTTTATTTTAATCGGGTAGATAACCTTGCTCAAAAGCAGGTACATCACCGGGAGCATAATGAGAACAAGCGGCACGCCAACCAGCATCCATTTCGCAAAGCTGATCTCATAATCATAGCTTTCGAGCATAAAAGCGGCAAGCAGCGCGTTGGGAGGTGTACCTATGAGAGTGGCAATTCCGCCGATATTACAGGCGTAGGCGATGGCAAGAACCAGTACGATTTCAAAATTGGTTACCGGTGCTGCGGTGTTGTCACTTTTTTTCTCAACAAATTGCAGCACAGAGATGGCAATGGGAAGCATCATCAATGCGGTAGCGGTATTGCTAACCCACATGCTTAAAAAAGCAGAGGCGATGATAAACCCTAT
The DNA here is from genome assembly GCA_007693295.1 of Balneolaceae bacterium. Classification (GTDB taxonomy): domain Bacteria; phylum Bacteroidota; class Rhodothermia; order Balneolales; family Balneolaceae; genus Rhodohalobacter. Next base: position 10,309 of record REDT01000174.1, on the reverse strand, counting down.
AATGATAGAGGAGGGCTTTACACCCACAAAATTGACAATTCGAAGCGCAATTCGTTTGTGCAGCTCCCAGCGCTGCATGGCAATAGCAATGATAAAACCACCCATAAACAGAAAGATTAACGGGTTGGCATAAGGGGCGGTGGTATCGCCGATTGGGGCTATATTAAGTACCGGAAAGAGCACAATGGGCAGCAGCGCAGTAGTTGAAATGGGTATGGCTTCCGTGATCCACCAGGTAGCCATTAACATCGCAACAGCGGCTGTTTTCCAGGCAACATCACTCATGCCTTCAGGGGCAGGGAGGAGTAAAAAAGCGATAAATATGATTACACCAAGGTATAACCCGAATTGTGACAAATTCACAAACCGCTGTAGCATAGCTCCACTTTAAATTAACTTTATATTATTCAGCAGGGGGTAGTTTATTTAGGTTGAATGATGAAATCAAAATGCCGTAATGATCTTCTTTAACTCAAAGAGAATCAGGCATAGAATTTGTAATAACTTCTATGCCGATGGCACAGCTGTACCTATTTTCCAATTCAACACCCCAAAGACCAACCTGAAACCACGTACCCCTATTGTCTTTTTAAAAACTGGTCGACTCAAAAATGGCCTTCATCATTCTGTAATATGCAGGGGTGAGTGTCACAGATCTCCTCTCCATCATTTTCCCCATCGCTTCAACAGCCTTTTCGAAATGGTAGGGCACGATATTGTGGTCGCTAACCCAACTGAATGAGGGTACAAACTTTGGCGGGTAACCGTCTGAGAAGAGATTACAGCAAACTCCGCAAAGTGTTCCGGTATTGAGCATGGAGTTAATCCCGGTCTTGCTGTGATCGCCCATAATAGTGCCGATGAACTGTTGGCCTGTATCCAGCTCCTTACCTGAATTCCAGTCGGTTACTTTAACCGTGCTGTAGTTGTTTTTCAGATTGGAGGTGTTGGTGTCGGCACCAAGATTGCACCACTGGCCAAAAACAGAGTTGCCGGTGTAACCGTCGTGTGCTTTATTGGAGAAAGAGTGGAAGATTGTGTTTGCGATTTCGCCACCTACTTTACATACGGGCCCGATTGTGGTGTCTTCATAGATTCTGGTCCCCATTTTAACCACCGATTTTTCGCATATGGCTGAAGGTCCGCGTATGATGGAATTTGCCATGATATGTGCATTTTTCCCGATATAAATGGATCCTTTAGAGGCCAAAAGCATGGCTCCGGGCTCAATTACAGCTCCCTCTTCGATATAGATATTTTCAGGCTTTTCGAAGATGGTTTGGGGGAAAATATCCTCATCACCATAGGCGATTTTTTTTGAAAGCTTGATATCCTTTTCAATCTCATCACCGTTGAGCTGGAACAGCTCCCAAATGTTTTTTAGGATGATAAATCCGTCCGGCTTCAGTTCTTGCTTATTGAGTTCAGAGGTGTTGATACCTTTTTGCATCCATTTTTTATGAGTTGTAACATCAACATGAGCAGCAATGAGCTGTTCTTCACAAAAGAGTGCGTCATTTAGTGAAAGATTTCTAATTTGAGCTATAAGCTCTCCATCTGGTATAAAACGAGGATTAATCCACACTGCGGCGTCCTCTTTCCCTGTCATTTCCGGCTCTTCAAATACACCCTTCAAATGTTCCCTGAGAGGCCCTTTTAGCTCTTCAGACAGGGATAATGAATATTTCCATTTCTCCGCAAGTGTAAAGATCCCAACTCTTAAGTCGTAAACCGGGCGTGTTAATGTAAGTGGATGAAAATTCTCAAGGAACTCATCTTCAAATAAGCAATATCTAATACTCATTGTTAATTACTTTCTTTATTCTAATTCATGGATTCGTAACTTAGCAAATTCGAGCGAATAACTATAAACCATTAGAAAGTATAAAATATGTGCGGTATTGTTGGGTACGTTGGAGACAGAGAAGCAGGTGATGTTCTTGTAAAAGGCCTGAAGAGGCTTGAATACAGAGGATATGATTCGGCCGGAGTAGCTATTATGAATGGCCGGATGAGCATCCAAAAGGGAAAGGGAAAAGTTGTTAACCTGGAGAAAAGAATCTTTACCAACGGGCTGAAAGGACACATTGGAATTGGTCATACCCGGTGGGCAACCCATGGCGAACCTAATGATGTCAATTCACATCCACACATGAGCCAGTCGGGTAATATAGCCGTGGTTCACAACGGTATTATAGAAAATTACACCTCCCTAAAGAAAAAACTGATAGAGCGCGGCCGAACCTTTAGCAGCCAGACCGATACAGAAATTATAGCTCAGCTTCTTGAGGAGATCTACACCACATCGAAGAATGTTACCTTTGAGCAGGCCATTCAGCTTACATTAAAACAGATTGTTGGAACCTATGGTCTGGCGATTGTAAATATCGAATTCCCGGATAAAATATTTATTGCCCGGAAAGGTTCACCCCTGCTGCTGGGCGTGGGAGAGAATGAGATGTTTATTGCTTCTGATGCCTCACCCATAGTTGAGTACACCAATAAGGTTGTATATCTCGATGACGGTGAAATGGCTGTGGTAGATAAAAACAGCTATGAAGTAAAAACGATTGATGACATTGCGCTCACCAAAGAGGTACACGAGCTGGCTATCAGCATTGATGCAATTGAAAAAGCAGGCTATCCGCATTTTATGCTGAAGGAGATTTTTGAACAGCCGCGATCAATTGCCGATTGTATGCGCGGAAGGGTTAATGTTAAAAAGAATACCATTCAGCTCGGCGGAATTGCAGATGTGATGGAGGAGCTTGTTAATGCCAAACGAATTGTAATAGCCGCTTGCGGAACAAGCTGGCACTCCGGCCTGGTTGGCGAGTATCTGTTTGAACACCTGGCTAAAACCCCGGTTGAAGTTGAGTACGCCTCTGAGTTTCGCTATCGCGACCCGCTTATTGGTGAGGGAGATGTGATGCTGGTTATTTCACAAAGCGGAGAGACGGCTGATACCCTGGCTGCGCTTCGTGAAGCAAAAAAGCGGGGTGCAAAAGTTTTAGGAATCTGCAATGTTGTAGGATCTACCATCTCAAGGGAGACCGACGCCGGCGTGTTTACCCATGCGGGACCTGAAATTGGTGTGGCCTCTACCAAAGCATTTACCGCACAGGTTGTGGTTCTTACCATGATGGCCCTTGCCGTTGGAATGAAAAAGGGAACCATCAGCGAAAAAGAAGCTGCCAGATACATTAAAGAACTCTCCCTTATTCCCGATAAAGTAGATCAGATTCTTAAGGAGTGTGACGAAAATATTAAAAAGATGGCAAGTTTGTTTACCTATGCGCCTAACTTTCTCTACCTGGGCAGAAGCTATAACTTCCCGGTGGCCCTGGAAGGAGCACTGAAACTAAAAGAGATCTCATACATTCACGCAGAAGGATACCCCGCTGCGGAGATGAAACACGGCCCTATAGCCCTGATTGACGAGATGATGCCGGTTGTTGTTATCGCCGCCACCGACCATACAAACGACAAGATGATCTCCAATATTGAAGAGGTAAGAGCCCGAAAAGGAAGGATTATCTCAATTATGAACAGTGAGAACAGTGACGTAAAAGATCTCTCAGAGTTCTCGATCTCTATACCTTCCACAGTAGACTGTTTTTCACCACTGTTAACGGTAATTCCTTTACAACTTCTTTCTTACTACATTGCAGTGAACCGGGGATGTAACGTTGATCAGCCCCGTAATCTCGCAAAAAGCGTTACCGTAGAGTAGCTTCGGAAACGCAACTGCGGGTTAAACCTGTTAAGAGATCCATGAAGCTCTCAATAAAAAATATGGTTTGCCCTCGTTGTATTGAGTCTGTATCGGGGATATTGAATGACTTAAATATACCTGATGCTCATATAGAGCTGGGCCGGGCAGAGTTGGAAAGAACACTCGGTGAAGAGGAGCTAAATAAACTCGATTCCCGGCTTCGCGAAAAGGGGTTTGAGCTTATCTTCGATCGTGAAACAGAGCTTGTGAATGTTGTTAAATCGTCACTGATTCAATATATCGAGCATTTGGAGACAGAGACCAACCCCCGAAAATTGTCGGTTTTTGTATCAGAAAATACCAATTACAACTACTCCTACCTGAGTAAAAACTTCTCAGACCACACGGGCGATACCATTGAAACCTACCTGATCAGCTTGAAGATAGAGAGAGTTAAAGAGCTGCTCAGCTTTCGAAAATGGACACTGAGCGAGATTGCATGGAAACTCAAATATAGTAGTGTCCAGTACCTGTCAAACCAGTTTAAGAAAGTTACAGGAAATACGGTGACAGAGTACCTTAAAAAAAATAGCTACTCTCGTAGAACACTTGACCAGTATTAACCAAAAGTTTTACACATCTTCATTCTCCGGTCATTACACTCTTTCTGCACAGCCGGCCTATCTTGTAAAGTGATATGAGACTTCTGTAGTCTTTTGTCTATTTACGTTTAACAGACTTCACATTCAGAAAGAAGCGATATGAACAAGAAAGCAAAAAAAATCCGGCTCCTGATTAACGGCATGCACTGCTCCGGTTGCACAAACTCTGTGGAAAAAGCCCTGAGAGACGTGACGGGTGTCACAGATGCTAATGTACAGCTCACAACAGAAGCGGCCGAGATCCATTATGAAGGTAATGAACCGCCAATGGATCAGATCAGGGAAGCGGTTAAAAAAGCAGGATTTGATATAGAAGAGAATAGAGAAGAGTCTGTTACTCTTGAAATTGGCGGGATGCACTGTACCGGTTGCTCAAGCGCGGTCGAAAAAGCGATCCAGCGTGGGAATGGTATTTTGAATGCATCGGTAAATCTGCCTGCCGGGAAAGCGTTTGTGGAGTTTGATTCATCATTGACCAATATTGACGAGATAACCGGAAGAATTGAAGATTCCGGTTATGAGGTGCTGCATCAAAAAAAAAAGCCGGTAACCGGTTAGAGCAGAAGAGAGAACGGGAAGAGAAGAAGTTGAGCAGCGCCCGGCGTAAGGTTATTCTGAGCTGGAGCGTTACGGTTCCGCTCATGATCTGGATGTTTCTGGATATGGTTATGGGGGTGCATCTCACCGACCACCTCATTATGGAACTGGCCATGGTGGCGGGAGCAGGATTTGTGCTTTTTAGCCCGGGTTTTGAAACACTTCTAAGCGCAATTAAATCGTCGAAAAACCTGACGCCCAATATGGATGTACTCATTGCGCTGGGTACGGTAGCTTCTTTAATTACCGGCTTTATGGCCCTCGGGTTTGAGCTGGGATTTTATGAATCGCAGTTTTACAGTTTTGCCGGTATCGCAGCCATGATTATGGCCTTTCACTTAACCGGGCGCTATATCGAGGCTAAAGCACGAGGTCGCGCATCGGAAGCGATCACCAAGCTGTTAACCCTCGAAGCCAAAACCGCCCGCATTATCAAAAATGGGGAGGAGATTGAGATCTCCGTACAGCAATTGAGAGCAGGCGATGTAATGCTGGTACGGCCCGGTGAGAAAATCCCCACCGATGGAGAGGTTGTTGACGGAAAAGGCTCGGTAGACGAATCGATGGTTACGGGAGAGTCGATGCCGGTGGTGCGTGGGAAAGGCGATAAAGTGATTGGCGGCACCATCAATACGGAGGGGGCAATAAGGGTGAAAGCCACAGATGTGGGTGAAGAGACCTTTCTCAACAGGGTGATCAGCCTGGTTGAGGAGGCCCAGGGATCCAAAATTCCAATTCAGGAATTCGCCGACCGGGTAACCGCCGTATTTGTGCCGGTTATTCTTCTGCTTGCAGTAAGTACGTTCACGGTGTGGCTGCTCTTTCCCGAGACACTGCGCCCTGTTTTGGTTTGGGCCGATAGCTTTATACCATGGATTATTACGGATCTTGAACCATTGAGCCAGGCATTTTTTGTGGCACTGGCTGTTTTGGTTATTGCTTGTCCCTGCGCCCTGGGATTGGCTACACCAACGGCATTGATGGTAGGGACGGGTATGGGTGCTGAAAATGGGATTTTGATTCGAAGGGGCGAATCTATTCAAAGGCTTGAGGAGGTTACGGTTTTTGTGTTTGATAAAACCGGAACGCTTACCAAAGGAGAGCCGGAAGTGGTAGAGTGGATTACGTTTGATGGTGCAGACGAAGCCGGATTAAAGCAGAAAATTGCCGCAGCAGAGGGCAATTCCGAACACCCTATAAGCAGGGCAATTATCAACTTTGCAGGCAGTACAGACTTACCTGAGGTTAACGGCTTTGAATCGTTTACGGGTATGGGGGTTAAAGCATCCATCAACGGAGAAACCATTCTTGCAGGTAATATGGAACTGCTTGAAAAGTTCTCTGTTGGAATTACTTCAGAAGTAAGTGAAAGCTCTGAGCGTCTTCTTGAAGGAGGCCATACAACGATATTCATGGTTGTGGATAATTCGGTAAAAGCCATCTGTGGAATTAAAGATACGATCAAGGAGCAGAGCCCGGCAGTTATCAGTAAAATTCAGGAGATGGGATATGAAACGGTATTGCTGACGGGCGATCAGCAGAAAGTGGCTGAACTGATTGCCGAAGAGATCGGTATAGATAGAGTATATGCAAGAGTAAAACCTGATGAGAAGTCAAACATCATCAGAAAATTACAGGAACAGGGAGAAGTGGTTGCCATGGTTGGTGATGGTATTAACGATGCCCCGGCACTCTCTCAGGCTGATGTTGGAATCGCTCTTGGAACCGGAACGGATATCGCTATCGAGTCGGGGAGTATGATACTCATTGATGGAAATCCGGAAGCGATTTTACGCGCTCTGAAACTCAGCAAAGAGACATTTAAAAAAATTCGCCAAAATCTTTTTTGGGCATTTTTCTACAACGTTGTCATGATCCCGGTTGCGATGGTTGGATGGATGCATCCGGTACTTGCCGAAATCGCAATGGCTTTAAGTTCAATAAATGTAGTAGGTAACTCGCGCCGTCTTAAGAACAAATCCATCAGGTGATTGTGGATAAGTTTTGAAATTTTCAAAAAACTGCAGCTAATTTGTAACAAAACAGCGTTAAAATTCTCTTTATTTATAGAAATACCACGTTTCATTAAGTTGTAAAAGACTCAAAAAAAAATTGTGGATAACTTGAAGTTGTCATGATAAGTTTGTACCTACATAACACTTATCTAATAACGTCTGAATGATTAAAGTGCTCCCTGATGAAAAATTGGAAAACATTACTCTTTAAGGTCGCTCTTCTTGTAGTGATCGCCATTGTTGCATTTACCGGTTAAAAAAATAGTTTATACGAAGGCTGAAAGGAATTGCTCAACTCCATTCATTAAATTACTGTGTAAGCTCACTTTTGGAAAACAGTAATGGATGGAAACTCATTTTTAGAAACAAATTCTGAATTACTCGCCTCACTGGTTAACCACATCTATGATGCCTGCGTAGTTTACAGGTTTGCTGAGGGCAAGCCCATGGTAATCTATGCCAATACTCCCTTCTACGATCTCACTCACTTCAAACCTGATGAAGTAATTGGTAAAGATCCTATACTTCACTCTTTAAAAAACAAGCAAGAGCATCACTACGATGAAATTGTAAAGGCCGTTCTGAATGGTTCACTGTTTGAACAGGAACTTTTATGCACAGCCGGGCATGGAGTGCCATTTTGGGTGATGTTGAAAGCCGTACCTCTTGAAAGTGATCGGCATCCGAAAGATTCTTTTGTGGTAATTCTACGAGATATTACCGGCAGAAAACGTAAAGAGACAGAACTAAAGGATGCTCTTGCCACTGTTGAATCATCCAGGAAAATGAAGGAACGTTTTTTGGCAAATATGAGCCATGAAATGCGAACGCCGCTGAACGCTATTATGGGAATGGCTCAGCTGCTTGAAGAGACAGATTTAAGTGATGAACAGAAAGAGCATATCGAAGATATCATCCTATCATCCGACAACCTGCTTGCAATCATCAATGATATTCTCGAATTCAACTTTATAGAATCGGGTGCCCTGTCGCTGGAATCACGCAAATTCAAAATCAGGAAACAGCTGTCGCAGTTGATGGAAACCCTGAGAGACCGGGCAGATGAGAAGAACCTTGAGTTTAATCACATCGTATCGGATAAAGTGCCTGAAGTGTTGGTGGGAGATATGGTGCGTTTCAGTCAAATCCTGATTCACTTGATAGGCAACGCCATTAAGTTTACAAAAGATGGCAGCGTAACCGTTTTGGTAAGGGCCCTTAAGTTTCGTGATGGAAGAATCCCAATTGAGGTAAAAGTGAAGGACACCGGCATTGGGATTCCGGACGATCTGCTGTACGATATTTTCGACAGTTTTAACCAGGCTTCCAAATCCACAACATATAAATATGGCGGCACCGGCCTTGGGCTCTCTATTGTAAATCAGCTAACGGGAAGAATGGATGGAAAACTTGCTGTTGAAAAGAATGATAAAAAAGGAACCATATTTACGGTAACCATTCCTTTTGAACTTCCTGAGAAATCTCCTGAGCTGAAGCCATCTGATGATAAAAAAAACCCCGCTGATAATGAATCGGCCGTCTTTAAAGGTGTTTCTGTTTTGGTGGTAGACGATTACCCTGTAAACCGGAAAATCGTAAATGGAATGCTTACTAAGCTGGGCTGCAGAGTGGATGAAGCTGAAACCGGTGAAAATGCCCTGAAGCTCATCGAACAAAACAACTACTCGATCATATTGATGGATGTTCATATGCCGGGAATTGGTGGACTTGAAGCAACCAAAAAAATTCGCAGCCTGGAAAATAAACAGAAAAGCAGAATTCCGGTTGTAGCCATTACGGCTTCTGTACTGGAACGCGATATCAGTGAGTGTAAAGATGCGGGAATGGACGATTTCATTGCCAAACCTTTTACAAGAAGAGAACTTTTATCAATTGTGAAGTCACACCTTGGCAGGAAGAAGAATCAAAGTGCAGTGTTTACATCTTTGGATAAAACCGATAAAAGCGGACTGATTGATTTAAGAAACCTGAGAGAAATGTCGGGGGATGACTCTGAGATGTTGATTGAAATGATAGATATCTATATCAGCCAGACCTCTTTGATGATGGATGAACTGGAACAGCATTTTAAAAATAAGGATTTTAAACAGATGGGCATGAGCGCCCATACACTGAAGCCCACCTTTAATTACGTAGGGGTTAAAGAAGCCTTTGATCTTGCAGGTATTATTGAACAGGAGGGTAAACTGGATTCGCCCGATACAGAGAAGCTTAAGAAGATGATTAATAAACTTTGGCAACTCAGCCATAAATCAATTGATGAGTTAAAGAAAATTCGAGAGTCAGGGGATTAACCGGTTCAGCATCTGAATATGCAAAATCCCATCCAGCTCATAGATCTCGCCATCATCTTTAAATCCCAGGTCATGATAAAATTTTCTGAGATGGGCTTGTGCTTCAATTCTGACTTCAGAAATTTGCCTCTGTTTTAAAAGCTCGAGTGATTTAAGAACAATCTCTTTTCCGAGTCCGCGCCCGCGATAAGCGGGATTCACAACAATTCTGCCTATTGAATACTCTTTATATTTCACATCGGCAGGTACGATTCTGGCATATGCCGCCACACGGTTCTGTTCCTTCAATACCAGGTGCTCGCTGGATTGGTCCAGATTATCAATGTCTTCATAGATACAGTCCTGCTCAATAATAAAAACATCCTGACGCAATTTCAGAATTTCATACAGTTCCAACGTGGATAAGGAATCAAATGTATCGCGGTGTATCCAGTTCATTCTGATAACTTTTTTGTTTAATTCTCGTAAGCGTAAGAAATGTAATAAAATCCTGACCCGATGTTAAAAGTACTCATCATAAACACCCTTGTTATTTTCATTGGAGCCCATCTCTTTGAAGGAGTTAAAATTAAAGGCTGCCTGACGGCCCTGGGCGTTGCCATTCTTCTGGGGCTTATCAATATGTTTATCAAGCCGTTAATTGTGTTTCTGACGCTGCCTCTCACCATACTCACGCTCGGCTTGTTCATTCTGGTTATCAACGCATGGATTTTGATGATTGTAGATAAACTTGTAGAAGGGTTTGAAATAAAAAGTTTTTGGTGGGCTCTTCTGTTTGGGTTCTTTATCTCGATAGTTAATGGCGTACTGCTCAGGCTCTTCTAACCCGGTTAATTCGCATTCACCAGGTAAAGGAAATGGAATTAGATTAACCTGAGTTCGAGATAAGAATTAATTAAGGAGTGTCCCCCTTCGAAGGGGGCAATGGGGGATGAAAAGTAGTTGATTCGAAGTTATTTAATGAATATTTGGCTCAAATCAATACTCAGAGGGTCATCCCCCTCG
>REDT01000275.1 GCA_007693295.1 Balneolaceae bacterium | reverse complement strand
ATCAATTACGTGGATAATTCCGTTAGAAGCTGATACATCCGCTGCTACAATATTGACATCCTGGCCCGCAATATCTGTGATTATAGCCCCGGATGATACAGAAAATGTGGCTCCTTCCAACAGAGTCGTAATTTTGCGATCTCTTGCGCGGGGATTATTTGGAACAACACTGTTAGCTGCACGACGGCCTTCAACTACGTGGTAAAGAAGTACGTTGAAAACGGTGCCTTCACCCAGTTCGGCGTCAATGCTCGCGAATGGATCAGACGCATCTACTCCAAGATTTTCTACTAAATTGAGGAATGCCTGGTCGGTAGGTGCGAAAACTGTGTACTGCTCACCACCGGTAAAAACGCCCGTCAGTCCTGTATATTCAAGGGCTGCAAGAAGCAGTGTGAATTCAGCAGGATCTGCATCTGTTGAAGCAACAACGATATCTGCAATGGTAAGATCACCCGGCGCCGGCGCACGGGCTTCTGCTTCTACATTAAATTCCTCAGACAGAATGTCTGTGTCGTCGCTGTTTACGGGTGTGTCACTGCATCCCATGAGCAATAAAAAACTGCTGATAAAAATAATTATACTTAGAATGTTTTTCATAATAGAACCTCGCAGTTCATTAAATTAAAATTGAGTTTTAATGCACGTACGTTTCACGTAATCGCTCATGTATAATTTCTTTTAAAGCTTATTCGTTCGCGATGCCATTATTCTAATTTTTTTGGGGATCGATTGAGCTATTTTTTGCAATTGTTCCAATTCTCCGGCAGAAGGAAAATTTCTGATATTTATACCTTCAAATTTCAGATATTCAGGTGAATTCCAAACCCGGTTCTCACTATCTATATCTATGGCACGATCCACTTCACTGCTCTTCATTTTACTCTTGATCATATCTGCCTGCAGTTCTGCAGAGCAACCCATTAACAACCCTTTTGACGGCCCCAACCCCTGGCCCGATATCCGGCAGGAGCGTATCCAAACCCTGCTTCCCGAGGCGATGAAGCGAGCAAATGTGGATACCTGGGCTGTTCTCTGCCGGTCGAATAACAATGATCCACTCGCACGGCATGTAGGTTGTGAGAATGCAGTTGCGCCGGCTGTATTTATGTTCCGTCTGATGGATGATGAGATCTACTCCATCGTCTTCACCCCGCCCGGCGAGGCTACCGCGCTGCAGGAGATTGCCCTTCACGACAGTGTCGTAGTGGTTGGACGTTCACCCGGAGCGCTGGTAGAGGCCGCCGACTACATCAACCGAAACCTGCGCGGAAGGCTGGCCCTTAATTTCAGCGGCACCAACGAGATTGCCGATGGCATCAGTTATTCACAGTATGTAAACTTCACCGATATGCTTACTCAGAGTGTTAAAAACCGGATTGTCTCATCCGGAGACCTTGTGTATGAGTGGCTTTCGGTAAAAACTCCGGCTGAGGTTGATATCATGCGAAAAGCGGCAGAAATCACTTCAAAGTGGCAGTATGAAGTGTATGAAACCGTTATACCCAATCAGACAACCGACAAGGACATTGCTGATTTTCTGAAGGCGAAGATGAGAGAGATTGGCGTTACCGATGCATGGTCGCCCGATCAAAACCCGGCCGTGAACTCGGGACCCGACCGGGGCCACGCCCACCCTACCGACCGCGTGATTCGTCCGGGTGATGTGATCCAGATCGATTTCGGAATCCGGGTTTATGACATGTGGGTGACCGACATTCAGCGATTTGCCTACGTTCTCCATCCCGGCGAGACAGAGCCTCCGGCCGATATACAGCGCTATTGGGAAGTGGCCCGCGACGGCAACCGGATGGCGCTTGAGGTCATGCAGCCCGGTATCACCGGCCTTGAAGTGGACCGGGTTCAGCGAAACTGGATGGCAGAAAATGGCTCCATGAACGTAATGTGGAATACGGGGCATCCGGTCGGATATGTAGCCCACGATGTGGGACCCAGCCTTGGCGGCGCACAGGAGGGCCGTGAGCCGCACCCTGCCGCTTACAAAGAGCTGCGCGCCGGCAATACATTTGCCTTCGACGGTTTCTACATGTGGGAGATTGAAGGCGGCACCAAAACAATCTCAGTTGAGGAGATGGCTGTGGTCACCGAATCCGGCGCCGAATACCTGACAGAGCCACAAGAGGAATTGATTTTGATCTCTTCTAACTAGCCACGTACGCCGCAGGCCTGTAGGCCGGACAGCCTGTCCGGCAGGGCAAGATCTACGCAGAAAACCTGAGCATGAAACTACCCGGGCCTCTGCGTATAGTGATATTTAGCTTCAGATTAGAAATCAAAGCTGTACGAAAGCCGGACAAGCCCCATTGGGATGCCTTCGGCACTGTCCGGCCTACTTGTGTTCTTCCGCATTCGTACTCCTGCCGGACAGGCTGTCCGGCCTACAGGCCTACTTTACTCCCTCTCAGCGGGGATCAACAATACGGGCAGGCGGCTGATTCGGGTTACCTGGCTGCTCACGCCGCCAATAAAGAACGATTCTATAAATCCCTTGCCCTGGCTTCCCATAATCAGCATTGTGGCATTCCTCTCCTCCGCGGCCTTTACAATCTCTTTTGCCGGAGTTCCGAAGGTGACAATAATCTCTGCATCTTCACGGGTGTGATCAGAAAGGGTATTTCGAATTTTATCCAGCTGATTACGATTTTTTTGAGTTACATCTTCAAATGTAGCCGGATCACTCAACGCCATATAGTGATGGCCCTGCACGTGAATAATTGAAATTCTATCCACATATCCATTCGACTCGAGAAATTTCACAACATCAAACGCGCGTCCGGCAGTTTCCGAGAAGTCGGTGGCAAACAGAATGTGTTTTAATGATTTTTCGGCAGCCTGCGACAGCACCAGTTTTCGCTCATCTGCATCATCATCATGCCATTCCACTTCTACATTAATCAGATAAACGGGCAGCGGCGAGCGCTGTAACAGCTCGGTTGCTGTGCTTCCAAGCAGTAATTCCTGAACTTTACTATGGCCGCGATTGGCAATTACCACATAATCGGCGCCTGTTTTTTCCGCTTCATCCAAAATCTCAGTTGGCGGATAGAAGTGAACCCCGCTTCTGATTTCAAACCGAACTTCAAACCCGTGCTCTTCAAGTCTCTTTTTATAGGCTTTTAACTGCTGCCTTTGTTCATCTGTGCTGAACTCGGCTCTCCTGCCGGTGTAGGGAATCGGTACAACCGTAATCAGTGAAATTTTCTCCGTACCAAACTTTTTTAAATGTGGCACACAGTCCATAATCAGGTCGCTGGCTTCAGAGAGGTCAAGGGCTATAATGGCGTGTTTGAATAGTTTTTTCATGGCAGGTTCTTTTATTTTTTTATATGAGACGTACGATAATATAACATGAGTTCGATATAAGGAAAAAGCAAAGGGGGACACTCCTCAATTAGCATTTATCTCGAACTACATTAATATATGAATATAAATAACAGGCAGATCTTTTATAATGGGTAATTCCCCTATCCCGTGATTTCAGCGATCAATTCTGTCAAGGTTGTATAAAAATAGCGCGATACGATATAGATCTGTTCACCTCCGTTTACCCGCATATACCTTGAGAAACCCTGGGCGCTTTCCCGGCCAAACTGCAGGAATATCCGATCCTCTTCTGTTTGAATCACCACGCATCCTGCCGGATCTTGAAGCCCGTATGTTTCTCCGGGCGGTGGGGAGGTAATTCTGAAGTCCGGCGTGATTTTGGAGTATAGATTCCTAAGTTCTCTTGCTTCACGCTCCGACAGTTCCGTTTCCAGGTAGTCTGCCGGGGTTTGAGTGGCCCACTCCCTCATCTCTCTACAGGAAGAGACCATCTGCCCGGCCTGTGCCGCGCGGCCGAAAATCTGCACCTGTGTCTGCAATTCGGGAAAATAAGCAACAATAGAGTTGATTGAAGCAGGGCTTAGCTCAAATACCGGCCTGTACACCACGTGGATATGGTCATCATGCCCCATGATCTCCAATCCCTCATCTGCATGAACGTGCGGATCGGGTTTCAGAAAAAGTACCCCCAGATAAACAATAATGGTAATGCCCGTTGCCATCATCGATCGCTTTGCAGCGTTGTTGATTCTTTTCATTCCCTCCTCCTTCTATACCAAACGGCAATGCCGCCAATCACAAATAGCCCGGGTATTAAGAGCGATGAGAGTATAAACGTATTTCTGAGCTGACGGTTCGTAAGATTAATAACGGGCAGTTCATAGGTTACCGGCTCGAGATCGAGCAGGGCCTCTTCATCCATCAGCCAGTTGATGGTATTTGTGATCAGGCGCTGGTTGCCCAGGTAGTTCAGATATTCGTTTGTGGCAAAACTTCCGGAACCGATTACGGCCAGCCTGTTATCAGTGCCGTTCCGATTTGATTCCACCACGGCCATCAGGTCAAAACTGCGGGGCGCGATGTCGGAATTGCGCAGGTTTTCAATTTCTGACGGACTGTTTACCGTAACACTTCGATCTGTTGAACTGAAAAGAATCAACGGATCCAGGTGAGAAGCAACCGGATCAACAAGCTGCAGTTCCTGGATGCCCGGATAGAAAGTAAGAGAGAGATCCTGCGTAATGATATGCTCTTCGTATGATCCTACCGCCGGCGCCATCGCATCATTCCAGAAGTGATTCCCAAAATCGATCACCATGTTATTCTGCGGAATTACGCCATACTCTTCGAGCAGCCCGCTCAATCCTCCATCGATAAAGGGGCGCAGCGTTACCAGCAAATTACCGCCGTTGTTGAGGTATTCGCGAATCGCATCAATTTCCATTTGAAGAAATGGCTCCATCGGTGAAGCGATTACCAGCAGGTCGGCATCACCGGGGACTCTTCCTTCTCTCTGCAGGTACAATTTCTCTGCCTCGAAACTCATCAGTTCCAGCGTCTCCTTCAGCTTCAGCATCCCCTGCTTCTGATGAAGAAAGATCGGGCGGTCCTCCTCACCTTCCAGCTCCAGGTGATCTTCAGAAACCCGGCTGTCTATATCAAATTCTCCATGCCCTCCGGTAAAATAGATTTTCTTCTCAGAATCGTGCAGGAGCTGATAGATTCCGTTTGATATGCTTACTTCATCACTTCCGTAGATATCCACCATACGGTCGCCCTTGGTGATGACTGTAGTGCCGTGGAACCGCACATTGTAGCGATCGGCAACCGATGGGTTGCTGTTGATATCATACAGTTCTACGGTTACGCGCGGCGAGCTTCGCTGATACTCTTTCAGAAGCTCTAGGGTAGGCCTGTATCGAGGATCGTTCTGGATGTAGAAATGAACAATTTTAACTTCACCGTCAAGCTGATTAAGAATGTCTTTGGACTGAGAGGAGAGAGAATAGAGGCTGTCACGGGTGGTGTCTACCCTAAAATCAAGTTCGCCCGCAATCAGGTTCACAAAAAAGACGCCCACAACCAGGCTTGCCGCGATAATAAAAGCTGATAGTTTGTTCATGGTCTAAAAGTTGAATATCGTTTTAAAGAGTCTGTCTTCCCACCTAAGCGGATCACCTCAGCCATACCTCATCAAATGCACCCGAAGCCACGCCAGGCCGTAAAAGAGACCGGTAAGGCTGAGCAGATAGACGATGGATGAAAAATTGATCAGCCCGCGGACAAACTCCCCCTGGTGGGTTGATATCGATATAAATTCAAACGGCAGATTGATAAACTGCAGTGCCTCAAAACTTCCGATATACCGTATAAACCAGAGCAGAATCAAAATGGCGGTAGTGCCGAGAGCCGCTACAATCTGGTTCTCGGTCAGTGACGACACAAACAGGCCGATCGCGATATATGCGCTCCCAATCAGGAAAATCCCAAGATAACCGGTCCAGATCGGGCCGAAATCGGGTTCGCTGTGAATCAGCAGCGGAATCAGGAAAACGAGAGTTCCCATAAGCATAATGGCCAGGAGCGTGATCCCTGCCAGAAATTTACCAAAGAGCATCTTTCCGATTGAAATTGGCATACTGAAAAGCAGCTCCAGTGTGCCCGAGCTCTTCTCTTCGGCAAGCAGCCGCATCGTTATCACAGGAGCCAGGAGCAGAAGCAGAATGGCCATATTGTGAAACGCATTGCTCATGGTGGCCACCTTTAGATAGTAGAGGCTGAATGAGAAAAAATATCCGCTTATAAACAGGAAGACCGGAATCACGATGTAAGCGATCGGGCTCCAAAAGTAGTTGAAAAGTTCTTTTCGGTAGATGTCTAACATGTCTGATCCATTCGTTTAGAAAGTCGGTTTACTCACTTCTCATAAACTGTAAGATTGTGTGTTCAAGATCTTTTGCGATTGGCGCAACTTCGATTATGCTGATATTTTCGTTTAACAGATTTTTCAGAATTGAAGACTGCATTTCGTCGCTGTCCGGAATGTGGATGGCCACTTTTACCGGGGCCCCATTTTTGCCTTTTTCAATTTCAAATTTGGGATGTCCGTTTTGTGAGCTGAGAATGGTTTCAATTTTTTTTCTGTCTCCTCTCAGCTTCAGCATCAGGTTGCGCTGTCCGTCATCGGCAAGTTCATACTGATCAAGCCGGCCCTGGTATCGGAGTTTTCCGTTTTTGATTAGCACGATCCGGTCGCAGAGATTTTGGATCTCCTGCAGAATATGAGTGCTGAAAATGACCATGGTATCTCCGGATGCTTCCCGGATGATATCGCGCATTTCGCTGATCTGGCCCGGATCAAGACTGGATGTTGGTTCATCGAGCAATAACAGGCGCGGATCTCCAAGAATAGCTTGTGCCAGGCCTACCCGCTGCCGGTATCCTTTCGACAGTTTACCAATTTCGCGTTTGGCCATCTCACCGATATAGCACCGTTCAATAGACCGCTCAACTGCATCTTTTTGATTTTTTTTCGGAATCCCTTTAAAACGAGCCACCGTTTCAAGATAGGTTTTCACCTTCATATACTCGTACAGTGGCGGCACTTCCGGCAGGTATCCGATCCGTTTTCTGATCTCAAGATCATCGTTTACCAGGTCGAGCCCATCGAGTGTGGCCGTACCCGATGCCGGAGCCGTACAGCATGCAAGCATCCTCAGCGTAGTGGTTTTCCCTGCGCCATTCGGCCCCACAAAGCCGAGTATCTCCCCCTCGTTAAGATCAAAAGAGATGTCTTCTACAATTGTTTTGCCGTCAATTTTCTTGGTAAGATTTTGTACGCTGAGCATGGATTAATTTGAACTTGAGTTTCCCAAAGGGATTTCTATGGGGCGATTGTTGAATGTTGATGACTACGTTTCACTTCGTGTTCAAAAGATAAACCCTCCTGTGTAAGGAGGGGACTTTCAACAATACTATTTGACATATTAATGAATCGAATTAAGGTTTTGAGATTATATAGATACTGCTTATCAAACAGGCAAATGGTTCACGGCTTCACGATCGCCCTGCCTACAATGTCGCCATCTTTCACCTTCTGCAGAAGCTCATCGGCTTTATCCAGGCTGTAGGTTTGAACGGGAATCGATTTCAGTTTCTTGTCTCGCACAATATCGATCAGTTCCCTGAGCTCTGCAAGACTGCCGGTATAAGAGCCGCGAATGGTCAGGTTCTTTAGAGTGGCCACAGGGTTTGAAAATGTCAGCTTGCCGCCAAACAGTCCAACCATCACCATGACGCCGTTTTTACGGAGCATATCAAAAGCACTTTTTGCAGTGGCGCTGTTATTTACAAAATCGATAACCGCCGATGCACCCAAATCATCGGTCAAAGACATTACTGATTTCACCGCATCGTTTTTTATGGAGTTAACGGTAGAGAAATTTCCTATCTCTTTTGCTGTTTTTAGTTTTTCATCGTCTACATCAATCACTACAACCTTAGCTGATGTCAACTCCTGAACCACCTGCATCGCCATCAATCCCAGTCCGCCGGCACCGATAATTACCAGCGTTTCATCTTCTTCAAGCGGCATTGATTTTTTAAGGGCGCTGAATGCGGTGAGTCCGGCACAGGCGTACGAGCAGGCGTTTTCCGGCTTGAGGCCGTTAATATCTACAAGATACTGCTCGTGCGGAACCAGAATATAATCGCTGTATCCTCCGTCGCTAAATACACCCAGGGAACTTGGCGTGAGGCACATCTGCATCCGGTCTGTCCGGCAAAACTTACAGGTACCGCACCCGATCCAGGGATAGACCAGCCGTGTTTCACCGGGTTCAATCCCTTTTACATCCGAACCTGTCGATTCCACGGTGCCCACCACTTCGTGACCCATTGTCATCGGTAAATTCACACCGCGTTCGGCAATGTACATCCGCTCGTCATCACCCAGTTCATAATACCCTTCCCAGATATGAAGATCGGAGTGACAAACGCCGCATGCGTCCACTTTTAGCAAAACCTGGTTCCCTTTCGGCGCCGGTTTTTCCAATTCTTTCCACTGCAGCGGTTTTCCAAATTCTGTGAGTTGTAAGCTTTTCATGATATCGTTTAATGTTGGTTGATTAAATTACCCTCTTAGAGAAGAAAGTGAAAATAGTCCCCCCTTCTACCATAGGGATCCCTTACGTGGGAAGGGGGGATGTCCCGGAGCGTTGATTAAAATCAAATTGAATTCAGTTCATCCGCCCTGACAAACACACCCCTGATGAAATCGCTGAACGCGTTTTCATCTGTCCCCTCTCCAGAGGGGAGGGTGCATTAACCATGGTTCACAATGATCGTTTTCACGGCAGTTACATCATAGAGTGCCTCAAATCCTTTTTCGCGGCCGAAACCGCTCTTCTTCATGCCGCCAAATGGAAGTTCTACACCCCCGCCGGCCCCATATCCGTTTATGTAAACCTGCCCGGCATTAATCGCAGTTGTTACGCGAT
Organism: Balneolaceae bacterium; assembly: GCA_007693295.1. Classification (GTDB taxonomy): domain Bacteria; phylum Bacteroidota; class Rhodothermia; order Balneolales; family Balneolaceae; genus Rhodohalobacter. Next base: position 4,925 of record REDT01000275.1, on the reverse strand, counting down.
GCGCGCGGCCATTGTCTTTGGTCCAGACAGCAGCAATCAGTCCGTATTCCACATCGTTGGCAATGCGGATTGCATCGGCTTCATCCTTAAATGGTATCACAGTCAACACAGGCCCAAACACTTCATTTTGTGCAATAAAGCTGTCGTTGTTCACCTTACCCATCAGGGTTGGCGGATAGAAATAGCCGTCACCAACCGGTTTTTGCGCCTGGGCCAGAATTTTGGCTCCCTCCTTTTCAGCCCGGGCCACAAAACTTTCCACCCTTTCAAGCTGTTTTTTACTGATGATTGGCCCGATATCGGGATCGGTGTCTGCCGGGCCTACCGTTATTTTGTTGAACCGTTTGATTAGCTCACCAACTACTTTGTCATGAATATCTTCCTGAATCACGAGCCTTGATCCTGCAGAACAGGTCTGGCCCGCATTCTGGATAATCGCGTTTACGATCACGGGCATCGCGGCTTCCAGATCGGCATCATTGAACACTACCTGTGGAGATTTTCCTCCCAGCTCGAGGAGAACCGGCCGGATGTGGTCTGCAGAATTTTTCATCACCAGTTTCCCAACCTCGGGTGAACCGGTAAATGCCATATGGTCTATACCGGGATGGTTTGCCAGTGCGGCTCCGGCCTCTGTACCCAAGCCGGTAACGAGGTTAACCGCACCGGGAGGAAATCCGGCTTCATGTATCAGTTCAAATGCGCGCACCACGGCCAGGCAGGCATCTTCGGCCGGCTTAAATACCGTGGCATTTCCCGCTGCAAGCGCGGGTGCAAGCGTTCTTCCCGTCATCTGCAGCGGGTAGTTCCATGGAATAATGTGTCCGGTTACGCCCAGAGGCACACGCTGGCTGTATACGGTATATCCCTCCGAAAACGGAATTGAATCGCCGTGAAATTTATCGGCAGCGCCGGCATAAAACTCAAAATATCGCCCTATCAATGCCGCATCGGTTCGTGCCTGTTTCATCGGCTTACCGGTATCTTTTGATTCCAGTTCAGCCAGTTCCTCTACGTTCTCTTCCAGCACCTTTGCCACTTTATAAAGAATTCGCCCACGATTTGCCGCATCGGTTTTACCCCAAACACCCTTAAATGCCTCACGCGCCGCTTTCACAGCCGCATCAATATCCTTTTTACCGCTTCTTGCAATTTCGCCGGCTTTAGTGTCGTAAGAAGGATTCACCATATCCAGTTTTCCAAGTGATCCGTCTACCCATTTTCCGTTGATATAATTTTGTGGTTTTGTCATGGCAGTATTGGTTTTGGATTAAATAGTTATTCGGCAGCCCTCTTTTTTTCAGTGGGATTTACTCATTCCGAATCAACTCATTGCTTTCTGCTTCTAAAATCCAGTTCGAAATTTTTTTCGCATCATTTTTGTCTTTACCCGCATAATCCATCAGGCCAAAATATTTTTTCAAAAGCTCCTCTTCCGACAGCGGGTTTTCGGGATCACCTTTTGCCGATTTAATCTTTGACTCATAGGTTTCCCCGCCTGCCTTAACCTTCAAATAGGCACCCCAGTGTTTCGGGTAGGCTTCATCAAATTCACTGCCCGTTGAAAGCGTCACGTTTTTAATCAAATCGGAATTGCGGTTTTCATTCAGCAGGTCTCCTTCAAAATGGTTCAGCCCCGGAAAGCCATGCCGAAACGCCAGGCTCACACAGTACTGCATGCTGAATTTGGCCGCATATGTGCTTTCTGGCCGCGGATTATCGGTAACATGAATTGCTGTTTCGTAGGTGGATACTTCCACAGATTCAATGCGGGCTGTTTCCACGCCTGAATGTTCCATTTCGGAACGGATCTGCAGCGCAGCGTCAATTGCCGGATGGGTGTGGCGGCAGGATGGATACGGCTTGATAGATGTTTCGGTCAGTTTCCAGTTTTCCGATTCGGCAGTTACAGCGTCAGGAACGGGATCCGGACAGAACCCTTTAAAAAATCCTTTTTCTCCTTCAAGAATTTTTTCCGGGCCGGTAAATCCTTCCGCAGCCAGCAGTGCGGCTTTAAGTCCGGCCGTGGCGGCGTGACCCGCATGGAGATGTTTGCTCATGGTGGCGTCTTCATTAAACTGCCAGAGCCCCGCTGCCTGTGTTCCGGCATTTCCCATTGCCCAGACAAACTGCTCTTCATTTAACCCCAAAAGGAATACAGCCGTGGTGGCAGAACCAAATACTCCGGCCGTGGCCGTGTTGTGAAATATTTTATAGTGCGAGGGCCCCACAGCTTCACCAACCCGGCAGATCGCTTCGTACCCTTTCAGGGATGCCAGTAAACAGGCTTCAAAATCTTTTTTTAAAAAACGCGACAGATTCCATGCCACAGGAAAAACCACACAGGCCGGATGGGTTACCGAGCCGCGGTGAAGATCGTCTGTTTCTGTTATGTGCGACTGGGCAGCCATCAAAAAAACCTCCTGTTCAAGGCCGGTACCGCCCCACTTGGAGTTCCAATGATCCAGGATTTTGCCCTGTTCTGTATTTCCGCCGGCAGTATAGCACCCCATCCAGTCGAGCATAAACCCGCGGGTTTTGATGAGATCATCTGCCGTAACCGGTTTGCCATCAATCAGGCGATATAGCTGCCTTGTCAGCGATTCCATGAATAGGTCCAGTTTACCGTTGCTTTCATTGCCATGTTTCCTTCCGGGCCTGTAACACGAAGCTCCACCCTGTGATTATCCACACCTTTACCCTGGATGGTAATCTGTTCATCCAGATACACCGGCCCGACCGCACTGTATTCCACATCCTCAATTACCCTGCCGTCATCTTTATTTTTAAAGGCGTCTAAAAGCAGAACCAGCAGGTACGGCCCATGTACAACCAAATTCGGATAGCCTTCAATTTTCTTGACATACTCCCGGTCGTAATGAATCCGGTGGCTGTTAAACGTTAGTGCTGAAAAACGAAAAAGCTGAACGGAATCCAACTTGGTTGTTTTTTTCCAGTCGGGATCAATATCCAGCGGCTGCGTTCGGATGGGGTGTGCACCTTCTTCCGATTCCTCACGATATACAATCTGCTGCTCTTCATCGACTGCCACAGCTCCCCTGGCGCTAATCTGATGCCGGACAGTTACAAAACAGAGCTTGCCTGTACTGCCCTCCTTCTCGTTGATCGCAATAATCGTTGATTTTTTTTCAGCCGGTGTTCCCGCAAGCAGTGGCTTTTTAAATGTTATTTTTCCGCCTGCCCACATTCTTTTTGGCAGCTCAACCGGTGGTAAAAAATCTCCTTTCAAAGCATGGCCGTCTACAGCAATATTTGACTGCATATCGATCGGTGTAAAATAACACCAGTGCGCGCAAGGCGGGAGTTCAGTGCCTGATGTAACCGAATGAGGGTTTTGATTCATCAATGCCTCAAACCGCTGCAGCTGCTCCGGAGCCATTGAGTCGTTTCTATCTTTTGTTTTGCCAATCCATTCATCGTAACTCATGATCCGAACTCCTTTTTAATTTTTTCATCATGTTCGCCCAGTTCGGGAATTTTTCCATAACCGGAACTAAAACCACAAAATTTTGCAGGACGGTCTGCCATTTCAACACGTCCTGATTCTGAATCCACTTCAATTAACCGTAGTTGCGGATGCCCGGCAAACTGTTCCAGCGTATTCAGGTTTGAATACGCTATTTGTGCACTCTTTAATCTATTCAATGCTTCAGTATAATCAAGTCTTTCAAACTTTTCCTGAATTAACCGGTTTAACACTTCCACATTTTTAACGCGCAATGAGTTTCTGCTGAACCTGTCATCCTGCGGATCAACACCTCCACTCAGCACCTCTTCACAAAATCTTTTCCACTCCCGCTCATTTTGAATACCGATCATAATTTCTCGTCCGCCCTTTGTTTTAAATGGGCCGTATGGAGCGATCGCTGCGTGATGCACACCCGAGCGTGGTGGGGCTTTACCCCCATATTTTTGATGCAGAAAGGGTACCATCATCCAGTCGGCCATCGAGTCGAACATCGACACTTTTATACCGATACCTTTACCGCTTTCATTTCGCTGTATAATTGCTTCCAAAATTGCGGCGTAAGCGTGCATGCCCGTACTGATATCCGCTATGGAGATCCCAACTTTGGCTCGAACATCTCCATCACCCGTCACATCAATCAGTCCCGATTCGGCCTGAACCAGGTTGTCGTATGCTTTCATCTGGGCGAACTCTCCCTCCTCCCCATAACCGCTGATATCGCAGGTGATCAGTTTTGGATTTATTTCCCGCAGTTTCTCACTGTTGAGGTCCAGTTTTTTTAGGGCGCCGGGAGCCAGGTTTTGAATAAAGACATCGGCCTTTGCAATCAAATTGAGGAAAAGCTTTTTTCCTTCTTCTGATTTTATATTGATCCGTACCGACTCCTTACCGCGGTTTATCCACACAAAATATGTGCTCTGCCCTTTTACCACTTCGTCGTATTGACGCGCAAAATCACCGGTTCCCTCGCGCTCTATTTTTATCACCCGCGCTCCGGCGTCTGCCAGGCGGCAACTCGCAAATGGCGCTGATACGGCCTGCTCGATAGAAACTACGGTAATGTTATTTAACGGATGAAAATTCATCTTAAGTTGAGAATCAGTTTTTGTGTTAAAAGTACCAATAAGTAGTTCAGTTGATAAGTTATATCAAATCGATCATTTCTTAGTAACCTGAATTCGATTATAAATCATCATTTATTTGCTTCAAAAGTCCACTCCTTTTCAAGGAGGGCTTATCTTTTGAATCCGCCAGCTGGCGGAATATTTAGGGATGGTTGTGCCACGGGCATCCCGTTGGGGATAACACGTAAACGTCCAACTTTCTCGGTTTTCAAGTCTAAACAAATTTCTTTAACCACCCCCAGGAGGCTGTCCAAAAAGTATATTTACATACAGCTCAACTTAAATTATTTAGTTTATTTTAAATAGATGTA
>REDT01000004.1 GCA_007693295.1 Balneolaceae bacterium | reverse complement strand
ATCGGCTCATTTTTTGAACGCGTAAGCGAAATCTTAAAAATCGCTAAATCATAGACAGGTACAAGGTGCACGGTGTTCAAGTGACCGCGATAGCTACAGCCTAACCCATCGGGATAGAATTGTCGAACTGTAGAAACGTAGACCTGACAGCATTCCCGTGCTTTTCGGGTTTCTGTCAGCGTCTTAAACTGCCCGGAAAACCAACGCCGAAGGTGTTGAACGTGATTAGGCCCGGGTGAAACTCGGGGTAAAGATGCGAAACAAATCCACCCCGAGGCGAGATTTTGATCAGCGTTCAGGTATTATCGAGGGGTAGAAGGAATGACCATTTGGCGCCTGCAAGTACCTCGATAAAGGATAGATTGCATGAAAGGGCACGGGATTTATCCCGCGACTCTATAGCCCGGAACCCTGTGAACCAACCTCCGATTCTGTCTCGTGGTTTTGCGTGAATTGATGCGGAGGTTGGGGTGGGGTGGCCACCGAACCCGTGGCGTTGCCACGGGCTGTGATATGGCGCGCCTTCAGCGTTTGGGATGGGAAGCAAATTCACCCCATTGAATATGTACTCAGAAGTTTTCTTTTGCATGTAATAGGGCTCTTGGTGGTCATGGTGAGATAACTCCTTCTATTTTAATGAAAACCTTGATTTTTCCTGCTCTTTTCCAACAAAAGGTCAGCCGGCTTGAACCTTGGGCCATGCTCTTTTTGCAGCTTCTCCATCCGCTTTACAACTGCAGCTGCCCCTTCCCGGTCGATATAGCGGAAGGGCCCGCCGAGGAATGGCGGAAAGCCAAGCCCCAGAATTGCACCCAAATCTCCGTCAACCGGGCTCAATAGAATATTCTCCTGGAGGCAGTAAACGGCCTCATTTACCATCATCAGCGTAAGGCGCTGCTGGATCTCATCGTCTTTGAACGACTTTCGGTTTGCTCCCCCAAAAAATTCATAGATCTTTGGGTTGATCTCCTTCTTCTTTTTCGAACTCTCTTCATATCGGTAGAATCCTTTCCTGTTTTTTCTGCCCTTGTAACCGGCCTCCACCAGCTCTTTGGCTTTTTTACTGGTTTTGGCTCCACGGGCCTCGAACTTGTTGCTCAGCGTTTCGGCCACATGGGCGGCCACGTCGATTCCAACCTCATCAAGCAGGGCTACAGGCCCAACGGGGAACCCGAACTGTTTCATGGCCCTGTCGAGCTGCTCTATGGAGGCTCCCTCTTCAAGCAAGAGCAGCGCTTCGTTCATAAATGGCGCCAATATCCGGGTTGTATAGAAACCGGGGCCATCGTTCACCACAATCACGGTTTTGTCCTGTTTCAATCCTACATCATAGGCTGTGGCTATCACCCAGTCAGCCGTTTTTTCTGTTTTGATAATCTCAAGCAGCGGCATTTTCTGAACCGGTGAGAAGTAGTGCATCCCGATTATATTTTCCGGGCGCTTCGCTTTAGCGGCAATATCAGTGATGGGAAGGGAGGAGGTGTTGGAAGCGAAAATGGTCTTCTCATGGCCGTTTTGCTCAACATCCTTCACGATGTTCTGCTTCAGCTCCAGATCTTCAAATACTGCTTCGATTACCAGGTCGATCTTATCAAAGCCGTCATAGCTAACTGTTGGATGAACCAGGCTCATCCTTTCATCCCTCTCAAACCCGGAGAGAATTCGTTTGCCAACCTTTTGATTCAGGTTCTTCTCAATTTCAGCTTCACCCTTCACGGCATTTTCCAGCGTCTGATCCTTTAGCCAGACATGATAACCCTCCTCTATACTCACCTCTGTGATTCCGGAACCCATCAAACCGGCGCCCAGAACGCCGATTCGCTTCACGTCCCGCTTCTTCTCATCCAGGGGATTCTTCTTTGCACCGTTCATCCCAAAAAAGAGCTGAACCAGAGCCCGCGATTCGGGCGTTACCGCCAGCTCACCAAAAAGTTTGGATTCATTCCTGAGCCCCTTTTTAATTCCATGTTTATACCCATACTTGACGCTCTCAATGATTTTTGGCGGAGCGGGATAGTTGCCCTTTGTCCGTCCCATGGTTTGCTGGAGGGCCTGTTTGAAAATAATATTGCGGCCCAACGGATTCCCTTCCAGGGCCTTTTCGGCAAGAGACCGGTTATCCGGCTGTTCACCTTTTTTCTCCCGTAATTTTTTTACCGCTCTAATGCCTGCATCCTTCATTGCGTGCTGATGTACCGTTTCATTGGCGAACCCGGTTTTTCGCGCCTGGTAGCTGTACATATTTTTACCTGTGAGCATATAGGTGAGCGCCTTCTGGATCCCTATTAATCGTGGCAAACGCTGCGTGCCGCCCATTCCCGGGAGAAGACCCAGTTTAACTTCAGGCAGTCCGATTTTGGTTGAGTTATGATCTGATACAATCCGGTAGTGGCAGGCCAGGGCCAGTTCCGTGCCCCCGCCCATGCAGGAGCCGTGAATTCCCACCACGATCGGTTTTTTAAACTGTTCAACCCGGAGCAGAATTTCGTGCCCGGTCCAGCTCAGTTCCGACAGTTCATCAGCCGTTTCACGCGTCTTAAACATCTCAATATCGGCCCCGGCAATAAAATTACTCTCTTTGCCGCTGATCAGGAGCGCACCTTCCAGTGTATCGTCCGTTTCTAAGCGGTCAAGCAGAGCCGAAAACTCTTCAATCATCGGCTCATTCAGCTTATTCACCTTCTCTCCGGGCGTATCAAGCCTGACTATTAATACGCTATCAACGGTTTCTGTTTGGAGGATTTTGGGTTTGGTTGTGGTAGTCATCTTGTTTTAGGGTTTTAAAATTCATTAAAGCTGAGGTACTAAAAGT
>REDT01000330.1 GCA_007693295.1 Balneolaceae bacterium | reverse complement strand
GATGAACCAGTCAAGGATCTCGCAGCTCTCGCCCTTGATCCATCCCTCCAGAAGCTGTGAAATGTTGTTTTGCAGTGCGGGCGAGTCCCCTGCTCGCCACGGAAGCCAATAGCGCATCGGCGTCAGGTTGCGGGTGAGCTGAACCGGCAGGTGCATGGGGCTTTGAACGCTATACTCAGCCATCTGCAACAGTCGCAGCAGGCAGCCCAGCGACTGCCTCACCGGGGCATGCCCTTTAAAGCAGCCATGCCAGTACGCCTCATCGGTCTCTTGGTGAATCCGCATGGTCAGCCGGAACTCAAGCCCCGCAGCATCCGGCTTCAGGTAGACAAAGTAGTACGCTTCGGTCTGTTTATTGGCGTGATTAAACGGCGGACGCTCCCCGCGGATCATCCGGTTTTCGAGGAGCAGTGCATCCCGTTCGGTTTCCGTCTCAACATATATAAACGAAGCGATCTGCCCGATCATCCGCGATACTTTTCTCGACACCCCTCCCGCCTTCGCCCGCTTGTAGCTGAACAGCCGCCTGCGCAGGTTCTTGGCCTTGCCCACGTAGAGCAGCTCGCCCTGTTTATCATAAAAACGATACACTCCCGGCGATTGCGGGATGGCATCAAAGCGTTCGGCGGCCAAGCGCTGTTCCAATAGCGGTTCTGCCGGAAAAAGTGAGGTTAACTGTCTTTCCATAACCCAATGGTAGAAAACAGAAGTGACATCGTGGTGGCATGGGTGCTGAATTCGGTTCGGACCTTAACGGAGCGCATTGTTTGGTAACCATTCCCGTCACTTTGTTCATCCGTTACAAGCGGTAAGCGCTGATTATTGGGAGATTTTAACGCGAATAAGGATAAAGAATTGTCACAAAGCGGCAGCTCAATACTCTTTATATATACAACACAGGGGTAATGGACCGGCAACAACTTTTTTTAGAAAAAGGCCGGAACTGTTCTGCAAGAATTGAGTTGAAATAGACTAAGGCAATTATTGGAGTAAGTGAAAAATAGAATGACCGCTTTTATCATAAAAGATGACGCATTCCAGACTATCCTGTTTGATCAGGCGATGCTGCTGGAGATGATCATTTACCAGATGGATCTGGATCTGGTTGGGGTGGAACCCTGCGGAAAAGAGGCGATTTTAAAGATCGCACAGCTTCGGCCCGATATTATCTGGATCGACACGCCTCTCAGCGATTGTCCCGACGGTGTGTCCATTGCCCGTAATATCCGCAAGATTTACCAGCCTATTATCATCGGCCTCACCGGCGATCAGAATCCAAAAAGCCGTAGCCAGGCAAAATCCATCGGCTTCCACGACTGCCTGGTTAAGCCCCTCTCCGTCTCAAAAGTAAAATCCTCGGTGCAGTCCATCCGCGCGGCGATGTAGATTGCATGATCACGGTTTCTGCCCCATCGGGATTCCTACGGAATCAGCGTCGGTTTTGAGGGGTAGAATCGTAGAACTGGCAGTTTGCAGTTTGCAGTTGGCAGTCTACAGTTGGCAAATTTAGATCTGAGTCCTGAGGTGGAAAATCACAAATAACAAGCATCAAATTCCAAACACCCGCATAGCGATCTGCCATAGGCATCCCTACGGGGCCTACGGGGCAAATTCCAAACGGTCTCTTTTCCCGATTATGTGCCTATATTTTTAACTCAGGCAACGTTTGGAATTTAGGGCTTGTAACCTTCGGCTTATCTCAATTTATCAACTCAGTAGTCTATGGATGAACCTTCTGGAAGTAGCCCGGTTCCATCAGCGTGCCTGTTTCTCAAAAAGCACACCCCGGGTTCGTCCGCTTGAGGCTTTAAAGCCGGTTATTTCTCCTTCCTCATTGCGTACAAATTCGATCGTTGAAATCGGAAAGCCGCCACCGAATTTATCTTTATCTGATGGTGTGAGTTCGATATCATTTTCCATCTGATAGTTCCGGAGATGAAGTGTGCTGTCTTCCAGTGCAATGTGATACAGCGTTTCAATCTCCTCACTGAAATACCGGCCGGTATATTTCTCCATCTCCTCGAATTCCAGCTCAAATTCAATCTTTTTGGCAAGATGGTTTCCGTTTTGATGCAGGGTAAGGGAGTCGGCCGTCCCGTCTTCATTCCTGTGAAAGGTAACGGCTGCCGTAACCCCGACCAGGCTGAAAGTGGAATCGGACGTTGCGGTTAAGTCCACTTCGGACTGACCCGTGGCCTGTGTATAGATGCGATCATCATCGCGACTGAACGTGAGTACAAATCCCGGTGCGATAGCAAGTTCATAGCGCCCGGTCAGGGGCTCAAAGTTTTCCGGGTCGTACTCAAATTCCTTCTGCTCTTCCGCTATACGTTGTTCCGCATCATCTTCCTCCTCTTCCATAAAATCAGCGAAAAACAGATCGGAAACCTTTTGGGCGTTATTTCCCGGAAAAGCGGCATGATTGCTTTGGGTAACGACGGCGGCATTGATCTCCGGGAAATAGATCAGCATGGAGCGGTGGGCCATATCCGCACCGCCATGATGCGCATATTTCAGGCCTTTATACTCCTGTACAAACAAGCCCAGCCCGTACTCTGTCGAACTGCCGTCTTTAAGCTCAAATGGAGTCATCATCTCTTTAATGATGCCCTCATTACCGACACGGGGATCCCCCAGGTTTTGAATCCATTTCGCCAAATCATCCAGCGTGGAATGAATGCCCCCGGCCCCCATGGCTCCTCCAAGATCGGTAGCCTCTGTAAATCCCGCTTCATTATTCGCCGGCGAATAACCTTTGGATCTGTTGGGCACGATTTGATTCGGGCTTGAACGAACCACCGTATGATGCATC
>REDT01000125.1 GCA_007693295.1 Balneolaceae bacterium | reverse complement strand
AGTGGTCGTACCGGTCATCATATCCATCAGGTGCACGGTACACGAACTCATCCGGATCAATGATTTGAGCACGGGTTTCCGGATATCGTTCTGCATAATAGGTTTCATACTCATTGCGGGTGCCGGCATCTAAATCACCGACACTCATTCCGGGAGAGCGGGGTTGTCTCCATTTTCTAAGGGTGACATTATTCCATCCAATATCAATTACGCCATCACTGCCCACCAGGCGAATTCTTGATCCGCCACCTGAGCCATCCGCAAAATTCACACGTAAAGCCAGATTAAAAGCGGGGTGACTTTCCGTTTCAGGGTAATCGAACAGACCCAGCACAACATCTTCGGCATCCCGGCCGTCGTGCCAGTAACGCAAACCACCGCTGCCATAGATCCGGGTGGGCCCGTAAGAACCTGTTATCATATGCATGCCGGAGAAGAGGTGAACAAACAGATCGCCTGCCACTCCGGTGCCATAATCGCTGTAGTTTCTCCATCTAAAGAAGTGTTTTGGGTCGAAATCAATTTTCGGCATGCCTTTTCGGTACGTAGCCCAATCCACGTTTTGCGGGGAAGCACTTGGAGGTATTGAGTATTGCCAGGCTCCTATGGCCGACCTTCGGTCCCAATAACCTTCTACAAAGTTCAGCTCACCAATACCCCCTTCGTTGATAAGATCTCTTGCTTTTTCATACAGTATAGAGCTGGTGCGCTGGCTTCCAACAATAATCGGCACACCTGTTCTCTTTTCTGCTTCTATAACCCGGTGGGCTTCCTCAATATGCTGGGTAATCGGTTTTTCCAGGTAGACCGGTTTACCCGCTTCAAGCGCTGCAATAGCAATCTCTTCGTGCCAGTGATCGGTAGTTGAAATGATTACGGCATCCACATCACTACGGTTCAATATAGTACGGTAATCGCGGGTAGTGTAAATATCATCGCCCCAAATCTCCTTACACCGCTTTAGCCGGCTGTCGTACAGGTCGCAGGCAGCCACAAGTTTAGTTCCATTAACAAGAAGCGCAGTTCTTGTATTTGCTTGCCCCATTCCTCCCACACCGATTGAGGCGATGTTGATCTGATCGTTTGCTCCAATCTTAGCTTTTTGCAGTTGTTCTCTGCTTAACCGGTAATATGTTCCGGACGCTTTGGTGGTGAGAACCGGCAGGCCAAAAAGTGCCGCAGCGCCAAGCCCGGCTTTTTTAAGAAAAGATTTTCGCGAGAGATCCGGCTTATTATCTTCATTCATACTTACAATAATGATTTAGATTAATGTAAATCAATCAGGAATCATTGAAAGTAGAAAAAATGAACCTTATAAATAAATGAAGTGCAAAAATTTTTCTGAATACTTTTCAATCGGCCTCAGTCCATTTTCAGGAGTTGTGTAGTTTGAGTTTTTGGCCAAAACCAATACCGTTTTATAGATCGAACTAACGGCTTCTCTCCCAGTCACCCATGGCTCTTCTGTGGCGAACTGAATCAGGATGAAGAAAAGAGTCCAATCTCATGATTTGTTCACGGTTCAATATTTCGGCGGCCTCCTCCCTGAAAGATTCATAGTGCGTTCTGATGGTTTCACGTTCACTGGCCCTGAACTCTCTCATCTCATCACGCAGCTGCATGCGGTATTCACGCATTTTTCCAAAGAGTTCATCTCTTTGGTCTTCCTGCAGTTCAAGATATTCAGCCATGCGGTTTAAAGTTCTCTGCTGCGCCCTTTCAGGTTGTTCACGACGATCACCGCCTCTGAATTGTTGCCATCTCTCCCCTTCCCCTCTTTCAGTAATGAGCGATTGATCGCGATCTTCACCAATCATATTGGTATTACTGATTAAAATTCCTGAAGCAAATCCAATGATAAAAATGGTAAGAAATGCCAGGATGGTTTTTGTTTTGGTAGTCATAATCACCTTTCTATTCAAATTCAGTTATCAGAATCAAACCACTCGTCGAGGTAGAGCACATAGTTGTCTGCATAGCTCTCTTCATAAGAGTAAAAAATTTCATCAAATGCAGGATCGCCGTTCATTACGCCATTTTGGGTAACATAAAATAGTGAGGTACCCGCCAGTATAAGCAGTGAAGCAGCAAGTGCGTATTTCCGGAACCAGAACAGTGCCGCATCCTCAAACTCTACTGCTCCCTTTTTGGAATCCGTCTCTTCAAGATCCTTAAGAATTCCATGAATCCTGACGTCGTTCCGGTCTGCCATCAGGCCTCGGTAGGCTGAAGAGATGTCGGGCAGATTCATGATATCATGATAGCTTTGCAACAGGCCGGGATTAGCCCGGAGCTGTTCTTCTAATTCAAGGCGTTCCTTTTCACTGAGCCGGCCATCGGCTGCATCAACGATTTTTGCCTCTATATCTTCTCGTTTCATAGTTGATCTTCTGTTTTCCCGGTTCATGATTGATCCACTCCCATCTTTTTAAGCATAACTGCCAGCTCTTTTCTTGCCCTGAACATCCTGTTTTTAACTGTCTGTTCATTGATTCCGGTTACCTCGGCAATTTCCGGATAGGTCATCCCGTCTATCGTAAACATGATCACAACCGACCTGAGTAACTCGGGCAGCTGTGCGATTGCCTTACGGAGCAGCAGTACATCTTCACGTTCGCCATCCGTTGTAAATTCATCGGAAGAGAGAACATACTCCTCAACAGGTACAGAACTTCGAGCCTTTTCATGTTTCCGTTTTCTGAACTCATCAATGCATAAATTCCTGGCAATGGAATATAGCCAGGTATAGTAACCCGACTTTCCTTCAAACGAGTCGAGGTGATGATATGCTTTCAGAAACGTTTCCTGCAGAATATCATCAGCCTCAACCGAACTTCCGGCCAGGTAAGCAGTCATAGCGCGATGGAGACGAGGATAGAGTTCGGGTATGCACCTTTTAAAATCCTCCTTTCTATTTTTATCCATAGAAGTTCCATCGTCAATTTACAACCGCTTAACGCCTTGCACGCATCATGGCTCCACGCTGTTGTCTTACCGGTCTCATCATACTGCGTAATTTCTCATACTCTGAGGCCGTGAGCAAATTTTTCATCTCATCATTCGAGTTTCTAATCTGTTCCATAAGCTCCATCATTGCATCACGATCCGGACCGTCTGCCGGAGTTAGCCTCAGAACCTGCATCTCCATACGCAGTTCGCTTTGACGATTCAAGAGTGATGTTACATCTTCCGCCTTATCGCCGGTAATGCCCGCCTGCTCTGCCAATCTACGATTCTGAATGGTCCTGAGCTCGTGCTGTTTTTCCATGCGTTCAACTCTAAGTGAATGCAGCTTTTCGGCCTGCTCTTCCGTGAGTATCTCATTCACTTTCTGATGCATCTCCTCTGAATGGGCTCGTCGCTCGGGATTGAGCACCATTCCGGAACGCACACCTTGCTCACCGGCACGCTGACGCTGAACACCTTGTCGCCGATCCATATTTTCACGCTGGCCATCACGCCAATTGCCTCTTTGCCGGTCACTTCGCATACCCATCTGCCGGCGCTCAACTTCGCTTCTGCGATCCATTCCAACCGCTAAAAGATCAGCTATCTGCTCTTCCGAAAGATTCAGGTCATCACCAAAATCAAGTATCATCTTCTGAATAGCGGGAACGTCACTTGCCCAACCCTGAGCCTGGACTGTTGTATACATACTGATTGTAATAAATACTATTAGGGCTAATAATTTTTTCATGGCATTTACCAATGTTTAGAATTAGTATCTGCATATTTAGACGAATCCATACTCTGATGGTTTGATTGGGATAAGAATTATCTTTGAAAATCTCTATTCATTTTGTCTTGAAAATTGCAAAATATGAAGTTTTATTGAGATTCTTCGTGCGTAGCCACAAAATCACTGGCTGGTGCCTGCCGGTGACAGATTTTTTTAAAATGGTGTTTTTGGGCTACAATCAACGATTTTCTCTTCATGAACTCACCCCTTCCCGAAGGGATCCCTTACGGGGCAATTCCCGCCAGTTGGCGGTTTCAAAAAATGAGCCCTCTCGCCCCGAACACACCCCTCGGTGTGAAAACCGGTGTTCCACCTTTTTCACATCCTTTTCCCCTCTCCAGAGGGGATTTTCGAAACCTCCCCTCTTGCCCCGAATGATCCGTCAGCTGACGGAAGAGAGGACTTTTTGACCTGTCACCTTTCAAATGCTTGACGAATCCCGACAATGCTTTTCTGTCGGGATGAGGAAGGATCTCCTTTTACTAAATTAATATTAATCACTGCTTCTCAACACCATTTCCTCCATCTTCCATTTGGATCCTCCCAGGAAAACGAGTGAGAGACATCTGCAAATTCACATGCTTTACATCTGGAATCAATACTATCTATCTCTTCTTCAGGTTTGATCACAGTTTGTGTACCTTTAAGACGTATTTAAACCATCATCCTAAATATAGCTTTTGAGTCACTCATCCCATTCATACGATGCCGTAATTGTCGGATCAGGCCCCAACGGTCTTGCCGCAGCTATTCGACTTGCACTTGAGGGTTTATCGGTAAAAGTTTTTGAGGCCTCTGATACGATTGGCGGCGGCATGAGAACCAAAGAGTTAATGAGGCCAGGGTATTTCCACGATGTTTGCTCAGCCATTCACCCCATGGCGGCATCCTCGCCGTTCATGAAACAGCTGCCACTCGATCAGTACGGTTTAAAGTGGATAAAGCCCGGATACTGCGCAGCCCATCCTCTTGATGATGAACCGGCAGTTGTTCTGTCGAACGACTTATATGATACGGCATTCCGGCTCGGCAAAGATGAGAAGAGGTACAAATCGATCGTTTCACCCCTTGTTGAAAACTGGGACTCACTGACCAAAGATTTCCTGGGTCCGCTCAGATTTCCGCGCCGGCCACTGCAGCTTGCTGCGTTTGGGTTGAAAGGATTGCAGCCCGCACAGCTGTTTCAGACACGTTTCAAAACGGAACGGGCGAAAGCACTTTTTGCAGGCCTTGCCGCTCACAGCATTCTTCCGCTGAGCTCGCCAGCTACTGCGGCAATAGGACTGGTTTTTTTCGGAGCAGCTCATACCGGGGGCTGGCCGCTGCCTGAGGGCGGTTCACAATCCATAGCCCAATCGATGGCGGATTATCTGAAATCGCTGGGTGGTGAGATCGAGACCGGATTTAAAGTATCCAGCCTTAAACAGCTGCCGGATTCAAAGGCCGTTCTTTTCGACCTTACCCCCCGACAGCTGGCCGAGATTGCAGGCGATAAACTGCCAGACTCATACCGCAAAAAGCTTCAGAAATTCAGATATGGCTCGGGTGTTTTTAAAATTGATTACATCCTGAGTGAACCGGTGCCCTGGAAAGATCCGGAATGCCTGAAAGCGGGAACGGTCCATCTGGGCGGCACCTTTAAGGAGATTGCCCGTTCTGAGAAAGAGATGGACAGCGGCGGGCACCCGGAAGATCCGTTCGTGCTGGTTGCCCAGCAGAGTTTGTTCGATCAAAAAAGAACTCCCGATCAGAAACATACCCTGTGGGCCTACTGCCATGTGCCCAGCGGTTCAACAGTTGATATGACCCGTCAGATCGAAAATCAGATTGAACGGTATGCTCCGGGTTTCAGGGATGTGATTGAGCAGAAAGTAACCATGAATACCGACGATTTTCACGAATATAATGCCAACTACATAGGCGGCGATATCAACGGCGGCCGCCAGGATATCTTCCAGCTATTTTCCCGGCCGGTTTCTATTTATCAGCCTTATGCCACACCGGCCAAAGGGATCTATCTCTGTTCCTCGTCCACCCCTCCCGGGGGCGGTGTTCACGGGATGTGCGGTTATCATGCGGCGACCCTAGCCCTGAAAAAAGAGTTTGGCATGTCTAAATCGGATATGAAGTTTACGCTATGATTCGAAACCTCATTGAACTCACCCGGAGCAGCCCGCTCTGGAACCACAGAGGAAAATCGGATTCCGGCTGGTGGAACGTGGTCACAATTGGCATCGCACTACTGGTTTCCATTCCCATATTAACGGTGGCGGCTAACCTGTTTATTCCCAGCGGGGATATCTGGCAGCATCTCGCTTCTACCGTTCTGCCCGAATATGTAAAAAACTCGTTCTGGCTGATGATCGGTGTAGGTACAGGCGTTTTTATTTTGGGTGTGGGAACCGCCTGGCTGACAACTATGTGCCGTTTTCCGGGGAGCCGGTGGTTTAACTGGATGCTGATTTTGCCCATGGCGGTACCGGCCTACCTGATGGCATATACCTATACCGATTTTCTCGCCTATACCGGCCCCGTTCAATCCATGTTGCGGAACCTGACCGGCTGGGGGCTTGGTGAGTACTGGTTCCCGAATGTGCGCTCAATTGGCGGAGCCATTACCATGATGTCTTTTGTTTTCTTCCCTTACGTCTACCTTCTTACCCGAGCCGCTTTTTTGGAGCAGTCATCATCACAGCTGGAGGCCAGCAGAAGCCTGGGAGCATCCCCCTTTCAAAGCTTTTATAAAATTGCCCTGCCCCTCGCAAGGCCATCCATTGCTGCGGGAATGGCTCTTGCCCTGATGGAAACCCTGAACGACTTCGGAACGGTCGACTATTTCGGGGTTCAAACTTTCACTACGGGAATCTATCGCACGTGGTTCGGGCTTGGTGAGCGCGCTGCTGCCGCACAGCTTTCAGCATTTCTGCTTCTCTTCATCCTGGTGTTGATCTTACTGGAGCGGTGGAGCCGCAACAAGATGAGTGTTCGCCAAAGCAGCACCGGGCGCTATCGCCAGCTTTTTGTTTATGATCTGAAGGGCTGGAAAGCGTGGGCCAGCACATTGTTCTGTTCGCTTCCCGTAGTGGTTGGTTTTCTTATTCCCGTAATCATACTTACGGATATGATGATTGCCAACTTCAGCGTGGCCGTCGATACCCGGTTTCTACAGTTCAGCTTAAACACCATCCTGGTTGCATCATTGGCGGGTATTTTCGCACTTATTGTGGCCCTGATCATGGCTTATGGCGTGCGGCTCAACCCGAACTTTTTAACCAAAACCTCAACCCGAATCGGTTCCATGGGGTACGCCATTCCGGGCTCAGTAATCGCCGTGGGTATTCTTATCCCTTTTGGCTGGATGGATAACACCATAGACGCCTGGCTGAGGGAGACCGTGGGCATATCATCGGGGCTGATTCTGAGTGGAACCATATTTGCACTGATATTTGCGTATGTAGTCCGGTTCCTTGCCGTGGCCTTCAATACCGTTGAGGCCAGCCTGGGCAAGATCACCCCAAATATGGACGAAGCGGCCGAAGGGATGGGCTACAGTTTTGGAAAGATCCTCCGGAAGGTACACATACCCATGATGTCGGGCAGCCTGTTCGCTGCGATCATGCTGGTTGTGGTGGATGTGATCAAGGAGCTGCCTGCTACGCTGATCGTCCGCCCTTTTAATTTCGACACGCTTGCGGTGCAGGTCTACCGGCTCGCCTCCGATGAACGGCTGGCCGAATCCTCCGGTGCCGCCCTGGCAATTATTCTGGTTGGATTGGTTCCCGTCATTATCCTGAGCCGGTCGATTACAAAAACAAGAAAGATGAGTAAGATAGAGTCGTGATCCGCTTAGTTGCCTTGTGAAAATTGCCGGCCATTCAAACGGACCAATAGCTGATCATATGCCTAAATCTCTGTCCTATTTGCGTATATGGCGGATTTAGAATATCCTGTAAAAGGATAGCAGTGCCAAAATGCTTTGATATGATTATCCGCTGTACTTAATAAAGAATCTTTTTTTATTCACAGAGAACCTGAATGATGGAGAAGAATTTTAAAGCTCAAATCATTACCCTGCCGGAAGCTTATGAGATGGCGTACAGAGTTTCCCGTCAAATATCTGAATCCTCTGAAAATTTCGAAATTGTCATTGGAATCTCACGTGGAGGCTTCCCTCCTGCACGGATGATTTGTGATTTTTTGAATATCAAAACACTCACATCCCTTCAAATCAGGCACTATACGGGCGGTGGTGATGCCAAACAGAGTATTACCATCACAGATCCGGTCAAGATCGATTTAACCGGTAAACATGTACTGATTGTGGATGATGTGAATGACTCCGGCAAAACACTTCAAGCGGCCTTTGAGCATATATCATCTCTCAATCCCGGTTTACTGAAAACGGCCGTTTTACATGAAAAAGAGAGTACTGCGTTCAGTGCTCACTACACCGGGTCAATACTTTCTGATTGGAGATGGCTGATCTACCAATGGGCAGTAGCGGAAGATCTTCTCGAATTTTTGAATAACGATAATATGCTTCAGGCTGATGAAGCAAATACGATCAGGCATCTCAGAGAAAAGTATGATCTGGAAGTAGATAAAGGTCTTTTTAAAAAAGTAATTTCGATGAAAAAGAGTTACATCACTGAATAAATCCTAACTAACACACTACTAAAAGAGAGGTTTATGTTCGATTATACCGCAACGTATACAGACCAGTACCAGATCACAATGTCTCAGGTTTATTTCCACAAGGGATTAAAAGACGAGACGGCAATATTTGATTATTTCTTTCGAAGCAATCCCTTTAAAGGCGGTTATGCAATATTTGCCGGGTTAGAAGATTTCCTGAAATCTGTTGAAAAATTCTGCTTCAATGAGAAGGATCTTGACTACCTGCAATCACAGGGAATGGATCAGCAGTTTTTGGGTTACCTTGAGAACTTCCGCTTCCGGGGAAAAATCTACGCTTCTATTGAGGGCGACCTGGTATTCCCCAACCGGCCGATTATAAGTGTAGAAGCCCCGATTATTGAGGCGCAGCTACTTGAAACTCTTCTGTTGAATATCCTGAACTATCAGACCCTGATTGCCACCAAAGCGAGCCGTATGAGACTTTCGGCAGGCAGCGGAAAACTGTTGGATTTCGGGCTGAGACGGGCACCCGGGGCAGGCGGTTATTCGGCTGCAAGAGCAGCCGTGGTGGGCGGGTTTAATGCAACCAGTAATGTGCGTGCAGGTCGTGATTACGATATCCCAATATCCGGAACCATGGCTCATTCGTTTGTTCAGAGGTATGATGATGAGATCTCCTCATTCCGAGATTTTGCAGAAGTAAGACCTCATGATTGTGTGCTGCTCGTCGATACGTATAACACACTGAAAAGTGGAGTGCCAAATGCTATAAAAGTCGGTAAAGAGATGGAAAAGCGAGGAGAAAAGCTGAAAGGCATCCGGCTGGATAGCGGAGATCTTGGCTGGCTGGCTAGAAAGTCGCGCAAAATGCTGGATGATGCCGGCCTGAACTATGTTAAGATTGCCGCCTCCAATCAACTTGATGAGTATGTGATTAAAAGCCTTCTGGATCAGGGGGCTCCCATTGATCTGTTCGGGGTGGGTACCAGCCTGGTAACCGGCCGGCCGGATGCTGCACTGGATGGTGTATATAAACTTTCTTATGCAAACCATGAGCCCCGCCTGAAACTCTCCGAAAATATCAAAAAGATAAACCTGCCCGGGAAAAAACAGGTGTACAGGTTGCTGAATGAGGATGAATCATTTTACGGTGGCGAAGTGGTAACCATGGCCGATGAGACAGATTTTGATATCATGATACATCCAACAGAACCCGATAAGTCTCTTGAACTTGGTGCATTTAAAAAAGTGCCTCTGCTCGAAAAAGTTATGGAGAATGGAAAACGTCTTACCGAACCCAGAGAACTGACTGAAATTGGGGATTACTCTCAAAAACAGCTCCTCAAACTCCCCTTAGAGTTCAAGAGGTTTGAATATCCACATATCTACAAAATCGGATTGTCGAAAAAATTGAAAACCAAACGAGACCAACTTGTTGAAATGCACAAAAGTAAATTGAAATGAAATTTTCGATTACTGAGCCACCGGAAGGTCAACGTGATTCCACCGCAATTTCAAACTTACAGATCTATCCTGATGTTAAGTCACATGTGAAGTGTCGGTCGAAACTTGTCAGCCGAAGGTGCAGCTTAAGCGGTACACCTACTGCCCCGAAGGAATCCCGATGGGGCAGGTCTTAAGACAGCTGACAGGTATGGGTTGACACGACACCAGGTTTTTGCAGATTAACTTCTCCATCGGTCTAATTGTTAAACCCAACCTATTTCACATAAACAGTCTTCTTATTTACAAATTCCAGTATTCCCTCTTTGGAGAGTTCACGGCCATATCCTGAATGTTTTGTTCCGCCAAAGGGAAGTCGGGGATCCGATTTTACAAGTTCATTAACAAAAAACGCGCCGTCCGGTACTTTCCCGATGTTTTTTCTGGCTCTTTCGATATCTGTGGTAAAAACCGTTACTCCAAGGCCATATTTGGATTGAGATGCCAGGCGAAACGCCTCATCTTCATCCTTTGCCCTGATGATTGCGGCCACGGGCCCGAAAGTTTCCTCATCAAACGCAGGCATACCCGGTTTTACATTGTCCAAAACAGTGGGCTCATAGTAGGCATCGTTCTGGCTGCCGCCGGTCAGTAGTTCGGCTCCAAGTTCAATTGATTTTTTTACCTGCTTATTGAGCTCATCAGCCAGGTCTTTCCGGGCCAGCGGGCCGATCTCGGTGGAGTCGTCTGTCGGCTCTCCATTTTTGATTGACTTTACACCCTCAATAAAAGCGGGGAGGAATTTGTCGTAGGCATCCCCGACCAGGATGAATCGTTTGGCCGCAATGCAGCTCTGGCCGCTGTTCATCATCCGGGCCGTTATTCCGGTTTTCACAGCCTGCTCCATATCGGCATCTTCCAGCACGATAAAGGCGTTATTTCCACCCAGTTCCAGCACCGATTTTTTGAGGTACTTACCGGCGAGTGCTCCCACAGATTTCCCGGCCCGTTCGCTGCCGGTCAGCGTTACCGCTTTTACGATATCGTTAGAAATGATCTTTTCGGTTTTGTCGTGATGAATGAAGAGGTTTTGGAAAACGCCATCCGGGAAGCCCGCTTCAAGAAAAATCTCTTCGATATGAGTTGCGCATCCAACTACATTGGAAGCGTGCTTCAGCAGCCCTGTATTCCCCGCGGCAAGCGTTGGCGCCGCAAAGCGAAATACCTGCCAGTACGGGAAGTTCCACGGCATGATGGCCAGTACGGTTCCGATCGGATCGTGACTCACAAAACTCTCCGTTGCATCCGTCTCAATGATCTCATCGGCCAAGAATCGCTCTGCGTTTTCAGCATAAAAATCACACACCCAGGCGCACTTGTTGATTTCTCCCCTGGCTTCGCTGATCGGTTTTCCCATCTCCAGGGTCATCGTCTTCGCATATTTCTCAACATTGTTTCTGAGCACGCCGCCCGCATTTACCAGCAGCTTGCACCGCTCCTTAACAGGAACCTCTCTCCAGGATTCAAACGCTACCCGCGATTTTTCCAGGATATCGTTTATCTCCTTTTCAGTGTGCTCGCTGTAGGTGGCGATCTCTTTACCGTTGTGTGGATTGATGCTTTTGAGTGTCATTTGTTTGGTTTTTTTACTGAATAATTTGATTTCTCATGGTTCTCTGAGTCTCTTGCGTGTTGCGATCTGGCGGTCAACAGGTTTATGGTATCTCTTTAATTTACTATCAAATGGTGATGATGTAAATGATTAAGAGATATTCTGATTTATCAATTACACCACTAAGTATCATAACGGGTAATTCTATGTAGTGCAAACCTGGCAAAATCACAATGCGAGTTTAATGTCTGTTACCTATCGAGTGATTTGACGTTTTCAAATTTTTATTTTATTTACCCTTATATGTTGCCGTTAAGCTACTTGCGTCACATGTTGCATACGATTTGAACAATCAGGATCAACATTTAAATATTGGAGAAGATGATGAGAGAACTAATAAAACCAATTGGATTACTTACAACACTGATACTTTTTCTGTTTGCCGGCCCTGTACTTGCCCAGGAGTGGCACGATAACCACTTGATGCTCACACCTGATGAACTTGAATGGGGGCCTGTTGGATCCATGGGCGAGGGAGCTTCAATCGCATTTATTGAAGGCGATTTATCAAAGGAAGAACCCTTTACATTCAGATTAAAACTTGAGCCGGGATATATAATCAAACCACATATCCACCCGGAGTATGAGCGGGTGACCGTACTGGAAGGAACTCTCTACTTTGCGCATGGTGAGGAGTACAACCCGGAAGAAACCAGGAAGCTTCCCGTGGGTGGACTGGCCATTATGCCTCCCGGTGAACCGATGTTTGGTTACGTAGAAGAGAAAACGATAATCCAGCTGCACGGTAACGGTCCATGGGGTATTGAGTACATCAATCCGGATGATGATCCGCGACTGGCGGATGCCGGTAATTAAAAATCAAAGACCAGTACTTTTGCTTTCCATATGATACTATGTGTGAAAGCCAATTCAGATCCCCTTCTTTTAAAGGAGGGGTTTTATAATTTCGAGATGTTAAACCTGATGTAAACTGTCTTCCCTTTCGTTTTCAGAACTAAAAAAAGTCAACTTTCCCGTTACCGATGTTGTACAAACCACCGGCAATCAGCAGCTTGCCACTCTGCTCAAGCTCTCTCAATACCGGGCTCTCTTCCCGGATCTGTTCAATGGCAAGTTTCACATACTCTTTGGCAAGATGATCCACATAGGCGTAATCATTCGGGTCGGCTTTGCCATTAAATGATTTTTTCGCACTTTTTTCGGCCACTTTTATCTTATTCACCAAACCGGTTAAATGCCCGAACTCCGCACTATCTGCCGCGCCTTTTACAGCTCCGCAGCGCGTATGGCCCATCACAAATATCAGTTTCGCTCCTGATAAACTTGTAGCAAATTCCATCCCTCCAAGCACATCACTGTTTATTACATTTCCGGCCAGCCGTGTGCTGAATAGCTCCCCGATCCGCGCATCAAATATGGTCTCCACCGGAACCCGGCTATCAATACAACTGTGCACAATGGCGTAAGGAGTCTGTTTTTCTTTTGTTGCAGAGACCTCTTTCACAAATTTTCTTCTCCGCAGATTTCCCTCAACAAATCGCTTGTTACCATTCTTAAACGCCTGCAGCACTTCAGCGGGATTCATATTTGCTCTTCTCTCATCCGTGAGCAGGTCTTCATCATCGTCATCGTTTTCAGGGTCAGACGGCGTACCCGCAAACATCACTCCAAAGAAACCAATTGATATAATCAGAAGGGTTAAGAAACTTAAAGTCATAATATTTAAATGTATTTTAGTGTTTAAGGTTAATAATCGCGACCAAAACTTTCAAAACCCGGGTACTATAATTCAGTTGGTTTTGCCATTTTCCATTGTATATGTTTTGCTTATCCCGGCTCAGACTTACTTAATTGTTTGTGTTTTCAGTTAAACCAGTTTGAAATAACTTTAAAAGTTCAGGTCTGTAATTCCATTAACGATGAATTGAATGGCAATACAGAAAATGATAAAACCCATTATTTTTGTCATTTCGTGGATTCCGTTTACACCAAGTAACCGGGTCATCTCACCGGAAAAATGAGTTCAAACATAACTTTCTGATTTATCTACACTGCAGCGGAACATCTGTTCATTTCCCAAAGCCAGCTGTTAAATGTAGAGCAATTTGTTTTATCCTGACAATAGATTAATGCTTTGCCACAGGTACAGGTACACCTCTGAGATAAAAGTCCCCTCATATAAATGAAGATATGGAATTTGACAGGAATATGACCCATTACCGGATGAATAACCGTTGTAGTTTTCCCTGAAAATCTATTCATATCATTCGAAAATAAGGTATAATCTAGATTGAATTCATCAGGATGTTATAAATCAACCCGGGCAAAACACCCGGGATGATTTAAAAACAATAAGAATGGATTTGGAATTAGCTCTTTTTGATTTCGCCAATGATTTTTTTAGCTCCGTCAACGCCGTCTGTTAAAG
>REDT01000019.1 GCA_007693295.1 Balneolaceae bacterium | reverse complement strand
GCCCTTCCTCAAGTCCGCTTACATTCATTTCAGAAACTCCGGGCCGTACAACAAGTAAATTCATATCGGTGAGAGTAAACATCCGTTCATTTACAGAAACGTTGTTTCCCGGTTCAATTAACCGGGCGGTTACAACACCATTTATCGGAGCCCTTACTGTACCAAATTCTATCTGCAACTCAAGCTGATCTACATCACTCTGTGCCTGATCTAATGCCCGCCGGGATGAAAGATATTCAGCCCGGGAAATTGAATTTGTCTCCAAGAGAACCTGATTGCGCTCATATACATCCCGAGTTTCTTCCAGTGCGGCATTGGCCCGCCGGAGATCAATCTGTTGCTGCCGCACATCCATTTGTGCCAGGATATCCCCTCTGTTTACATATTGACCCTCTTCATATCGTACCTCCTCAACCAAACCGGAAATCCTCGAAGCAACATAAGAACGCCGATAGGCAACGACTTCAGAAGAAACCGAAAATGTTTCAGATAAATTGCGTGTTTGAACCTCGGCAGAGGTTACGGAAATTGAAGTGGATGAAGAATCCCCGGTCTCAGTTTCCCCAGAACATGACCATAGAAAGAGTGAGAGTGCAAATAGTATAGTTTTTTTCAATTTTATGCGTTTTTTTGTGTGTCCGTAAAGCTATCTCTAATGTAAATAACGTTTGCAGCAATTACTTATACAAAAACAAGTTTATTGTTGATATTTTTCGGGGTTACTGATAAACTGAGCTCACGTTGCGCCCATCTGTCCTGTGTATTGCGGTGCTGAATGTTTGCAAAACCTGTAAATCTTGCTGCGGCCGACTCATCAAAGCGCAGGGGAGAACGTGCGGCATGGGAGCTGCCCGATGGGCTGTTGTGGCTGCCAATCAGGTGAAGCCGCCAACGTTCGCTCACATCCCACTCCATCCAAAGGCCATCCGTGTGCGAGATGCTGAGGTTGGCTCCATAATAGCGGTCAACGCCTTTTGGGATAAACCCCGTCAGGGGAAAACGACCCTGAAACCGTCCGGCGGTTAGTTTCAGTTCCGGATTTACCTGCCAACTGAGCAAAAATTCGTCGAACGTCGCTGTACCGGCCGGATAACTGCCGCCTCCTCCGGTATGATCATCCAGCAGAAACCGGAAATCGTCCTGATTATTGGAGAGACGCATGGCCGCGCGGCCACGGAACGTCAGTTTATTGCTAACGTGATAACTGATTCCAAAACGGGCTCTCAAATTCATGGAATGATCTGTATGCTGCGCTCCATCTCGTTCTGTGGTGTTTACATAGGAGTAGACCGGCCGGAGATCGATTCGATACTCAACAGACTCCGGTGGCGGATCGGATGCCTGAAAAGCAAAAACAGACTGAAACTGCAGCAGAATAAGAAAAGCGGTAATTGGTGAAACTCTTAACCAGAATATGATCATTTATGCTGTATTCGTGCTATTCAATCGATATGAGGAAGGTACAATATCAGATCACTCCCGTTTTTCAAATCATCAACATGACCGGCCAGTTCACGATTACCTGTAACAAAGTGCATATGCAGATTCGTGGTATGATGTGTAAATATTCCATGATGAGAATCTGACCAAAAACCCAGGATTTTCACCTCAGAGTCAATCAGTGTGCCATGAGGGCCGGAGGTCTTATGCTTTTCATGGGTATGTTCATGATCGTCTTCCGGCCAGTCTATCACATGCCAGTCAAGTTCTCCGAAATTTCCTTCTATCAAAAATGGAAACGGTTCATTCATATCGAGTCCATAACCGGCTGCTTTTTCCTGAATTGCCTTCTGTAATTCCATAAAGGTTAACACTGGTTGTGAAATTTTAAACTCTTGCCATTTATCTACAGTGGATCCAACCAATAAGGCAGCTCTCTTCTCAAATGGATTAACAAACTCTACGTGTCCATCAATACCGCGGGTTGAATATGTACTCTCGCCCATAATCAAGATTTCACCCTTAAGGTTTTCAAATGCACCAAGGCCGTAGAAATTGTCCTTGCCGGCAAAGTTGGAGAGCTCAACCTTGGCAGAAATATCTGCTTGATGCATAATCAAACGAAGCTCCCCAAAATTTTCAACGGTATAATCGGACTGCGCAAAAGACGCCTGTACATTAATTGAACACCATAAGAAACAAGCTAGAATTGCGCGGTTTAAGAGAGATATTTTATTATACATCATACACCATAACAGGTTTAAAACAGTTTTGCAATAGACTATCAATATCAATCTATTTTATGTTCATGTCCGAAAATACAGATATCTGAGAAAAAATCTTGATCGATATCTATGGTCCAGAGGAGAATTGGTTTTAGACAAATAACGGTTTGGATATAGATCCAGTTCTCTTCTTTACGTATCTGAGAGTTTCCGAATATCAATTCACGAAAATTCGGTATTTTATTCTAAACCATTAACCAAATATTTTTTTGATGAAAATTTCGATACAACGGCTCAATGATGCCGTGCACATGGAAGCCTCCAATGACGACGGCGCTACTCTTCAAATGGACGGAACGGATGCTATTGGCGGTATCAACGGCGGATTTCGCCCCATGCAGATGCTGCTTGCCGCGGCCGGCGGCTGCTCGGCCATTGACGTGGTTGGCATCCTGAAAAAACAGCGGCAAAATCCCGATGACCTGAAAATTGAAGTGACCGGCGAACGGGTGGACGTTGAGGGTTATTCCGAATTTAAATCGATCCATATTCACTTTACCCTGAAGGGCAGCCATCTTGATGAAAAAAAAGTGGCTCGTGCCATCGACCTCTCGCTGAACAAGTACTGCTCCGTTTCAAAAACGCTGGAGAAAACGGCGAAGATTACGAGTAGTTTTGAGATTG
>REDT01000122.1 GCA_007693295.1 Balneolaceae bacterium | reverse complement strand
CACGCATCGCTGCCGCTGATCAAGATGGGGCATCACTGGAAAAAGAAGAATTTGTCCGTCACGCTTGTGTCTGCCGAACCGTACCTGGTCTATTCGGGCGCGTTGCCGCAGTATATGGGAGGTTTCTACGAATGGCACGAAACCGCCATCAACCTGGAAAAGCTCTGTGAGCGATACGGCGTGGAGTTTATCAGGGCCCGGGTCGACTCCGTAGACAGCCAAAAGCAGCTGATCACAATGGAAACCGGACAGGAACTTGGCTACGACTACCTGGTGATAAATGTAGGCGCCGCAACAAAAGCTGATGCGAAGAGCGAGAATATCTACCCGGTAAAACCGATGTCGAGACTTCTTCGGCTTAAGGAAAAGTTTGAATCCGGTTTGTGCCATAATCTATTGATTCTGGGCGGCGGAGCAGCGGGAACTGAAATTGCGCTGAACCTGTCGCATCCCGGCTGCGGTTATCAGCCACAGATCACTCTCGTTGAAAAAAATAGCCGGCTGCTTGAAGGATTTCCCTTGCGGTCAACAGAAATTGTGACGAAGACTCTCAAAAAAAGAGGCGTCAACGTCCAAACAGGCGCCCATTCCGGCCAAATCGACGCTGATAACTTCGATGCCGTGGTTCTGGCCACCGGGAATGAACCCGAGTCGGTAAACATCAGCCATCCCTTTTCCAACGGATCCTCAAACAGAATACTGACAGACCGCACACTTCTTGTTGACGGTTCAAATAACGTATTTGCAGCAGGCGATACCGCCGATGTAGACAATGCCGGACATCCTCAAATTGGAGTTCACGCTGTAAAACAGGGAGTTCTGCTGCGCCAAAATATTGAGGCTCTGCTCGATGGCAAACCTCTGAAAAAATACAGCTCCTACCCGATTAACCCCCTCATTATATCGAACGGCCCCGATCGCGCTATCTTTACGGCCGGCCGCTTTTCACTGAGCGGAAAATATTTTGCCGTACTGAAATATGTTCTTGATATGCACTGGCTGGAAAAATACACCCTCCCGCCTTCTGATCGAAGATCACGGATAAAGCTGATCCGCGATGGCCTGCAGCGCGCCTTATCTGCAAAACCTGTATCCTGAACAGCGACATCTCTTTCATTTCAAAATTGCTCTCCGAGGCAGAATACGCTATCTTTATCAGCTGAAATTAAAACAATCTAAACAGCTTTCTAATGACCATTTTATTCACATTTTTCCTGATGGGTTCTCCCGATGGCGGCGACGGCGGTGCCATTATCAATCTATTATTTCTGGGCGCCCTCTTCTTTGTATTCTACTTTTTTATTATCCGTCCGCAGAGCAAGCGCCAGAAAGAGATACAAAACAAAGTATCTGAAATGAAAAAAGGAGATAAAGTCGTAACCGGCGGCGGAATGATCGGCGTGGTTAACTCAATTGATGAAGAGACCGTACTTTTGGAGATCGACAGCGGCGTGAAAGCGCGATTTCAAAAGAGCTCTATTACGGATGTGAATCCGGGTAAGAAGTAGTTCTCCGCTTAATGGGGGCCGGAAGCGTTGATACTGAATCAGGATAGATTAAAGTATTGTCACTCTGCATTAACATCCCCCCAGAGTAAACCCCGAAAGCATTCGGAGTTTACTCATCCCCCCTTCTAAGGGGGACTCAATACAACTTAGTAACCATCACATGACCAAATCTCCATTTCATACCATACCCGAGGCCATTGAGGACATTCGTGCGGGCAAGATGATCATCGTTGTGGATGATGAAGACCGTGAGAATGAGGGGGATTTCCTGATGGCGGCCGATAAGGTTACGCCCGAGGCGATCAATATTATGGTGAAACATGGCCGCGGACTGGTTTGCGTGCCTATTACACGCCACAGGGCACATGAACTCAACCTCGACTATATGGTTACCGAGGGCGCCGATCCGGATGAAGCTGCCTTTACCATTTCGGTGGATCACAAGAAACTGACCACCACCGGTATTTCGGCCCCCGATCGCTCCAATACCATAAAGGAGATGATCAATCCGAAAGCCAGCCCAACAGATTTTAGACGTCCGGGACATGTATTTCCGCTGATAGGCGTGGATGGCGGCGTTCTGCGCCGAGCCGGCCATACCGAAGCAGCGATCGACTTTGCCCGGCTTGCCGATTGTGCACCGGCCGGAATCATCTGCGAAATTATGCACGACGACGGCGAGATGGCGCGACTTCCGGAACTGATTGAGCTCTCCCGGAAATTTGACATGAAGCTGGTGACGATCAAAGACCTGATCGCCTATCGTATGAAGCATGAGTCGCTTGTGAAGAATATCATGAGCGTGGATATGCCTACCATCTATGGAGATTTTAAACTGCATGTATTTGAGGAGAAGCTCACGGGAGAGCACCATCTTGCCTTTACCAAGGGTGACTGGAGTGAAGACGATCCTGTTCTTGTTCGCGTCCACTCAGCCAATCCACTGGCCGATCTTTTTGGAAGCAAGCGAAGCGACAAGGCTGCGGTACTGCATCAAAGCCTGCTGATGGTTGAGAAATCGGAAATGGGTGCAGTACTCTATATGGACCAGATGAGCCGGGAATTCAGCATTGTAGATCAGATTGCGGCCATTAAGCTTCAGGATGACGGCCTCTCAAAAGAAGAAATCAAGGCAAAACTGGGCGCAAAAATGGATGCCAGAGACTATGGCGTAGGCGCTCAGATCCTGCACGGCCTGGGCATTCGCAAACTTCGGCTTCTCACCAACAATCCCGTAAAACGCGTTGGCCTCAACAGCTTCGGCCTCGAAATGGTGGAAGAGGTTCCCATCCCGCTCGACCACATCGACACCGATCACCCCGACGAAAAACTCGACAAGCCGCAGACC
>REDT01000239.1 GCA_007693295.1 Balneolaceae bacterium | reverse complement strand
CTTAACTTGTTTCGATACAGAGAGCTGCGTTGAGTGAGACAGAAATACCATGTCTGGTGGTGGCCGGGAATGAGGATGTGAGAGACATGGTATTTCTGATCAGCCCAAGAAATGGGAGCTAATCCTTAACTCGTTTCGATACAGAGAGCTGCATTGATTGAGACAGAAATACCATGTCTTAGTTAAAACACTCAGTTCACATCAATTCGATACGGCAGCAGGGCCCAGTTCATGCCGGCCGGCTGACTCATAATGGCCTGCAGATCGTGTGCGTCATCTCTGAGATCTTTGGGGATCCAGCTGGTCAGTATTGACCGGATTTGGGCATTTCCTGAGCTAAAGAGTGTTTCAAACAGATCTCTCCTTTTGGGGTAGATATCCAGCAGGTACTCCTCAATGCCGGCCATTTCAGCGGCTACTTCAAGTGCGCGGTCCAGGTCTCCGACAATATCCACCAGTCCGGCTTCAAGCGCGTCCGTGCCGGTATATACACGTCCCTGGGCAACTGCATGGGCCTCATCACGGGTCATGCCGCGGGCCTCTGCCACACGGGCAAGAAAAGATTCATATCCGTTCTCCATTGAGCGCTGAATCACGCGCTCTTCTGCAGGAGTAAATGGCCGGGAAAGGTTAAAAAGATCAGCATATTCATGCGTTTTCAGGGTTTCATACTGGATTCCCATCTTCTCGGTTAGCAACTCTTCGGCGTTGAAGAGCAGGCTGAAGATGCCTATCGAACCGGTTATCGTGTTTGGAGCTGCCAGTACGGTATCTGCTCCCATCGCCATGTAGTAACCGCCCGATGCGGCTACACTTCCCATTGAAGCTACAACAGGCACTTTCTCTGCGGCTTGTTTAATATGGCTCCAAAGCAGATCGGACGTGGTGGCAGCGCCGCCGGGGCTATTGATGTGAATTACTATCGCTTTTACATTATCATCATCGGTTGCGCTGTCCAGCTGTCTTTTCAGGCTGCTTGCGGTAATG
This sequence comes from Balneolaceae bacterium, assembly GCA_007693295.1. Lineage (GTDB taxonomy): Bacteria > Bacteroidota > Rhodothermia > Balneolales > Balneolaceae > Rhodohalobacter. The sequence continues at coordinate 13,050 of REDT01000239.1, read as the reverse complement.
CCTGTGGATGACCCAAATGGGGAATCCGGGATATTTGGCATGATGATACCGGAAGAGTAGATCACAGCTATTTTATCGTTGGTATCCGGCACATCCAGGCCTGCACTTCTTGGTGTTACCCTTGAGTAGCGCCCAAAGGAGACGGTTCTAAGATCGGTATCCTCATCCAGTTCCAGACGGTTCTTGATCATCGATTCAATTTCATAATCGAAAGCGAGCTGATCGATTAAGCCGTTCTCCACAGCAAAATTTACACGATCGACCGGAGGCGTGTTCAGAAGGGCATTGACCTCATCGGCCGACTTGCCGGTTCTTTTTACAACGGCATTCACAAATGTGTTTGTGACAGAATTCATTATTTCGGTAGTCTGCTCAATACTCTCCGGTGACGGTGCTTCATTCATATAGGGTTCCACGGCAGACTTATACCTGCCAACCCGGAAGATCTCAGGTTCCACGCCGATTTTCTCAAGCATTCCGCGATAAAACGTGAACTGTGCCACAAATCCATTAAACTCAAAGTTTGTTTCAGGCGGTGAAAAGATGCTGTCAGCCAGCGATGCGAGGAAATAGGCTTTCTCATTCATCCCCAAATCATCTGTGCTGAAATAGAGGGGTTTACCGCTCTCTTTAAACTCCTCAAAATAGGTATAGGCGCTTTCAAGATTGGCCCATGAGGCAGTAACCATATTTGTCTTCACCCATATCGCACCGATATTGTCATCAGCCGCCGCTTTTCTGAGGTTGCTTCGCAGGCTTTGAAGCGAGAGCCTGGCCCCGGATTGCGGTCTGAATAGCTCTTCAAACGGATCTTCAACGGCATGAGCAGGTATATCACCCGTCAGATTGATGGTAAGAACTGTATTGGATCGAATGTATGGTTCAGGATCTGCCGCACTTCTCATTAGCGTGGCAAAAAGGATGAGAACCAGTAACAGAACGCCTAAAATTGTACCCAGAAGTGAGGCGAAAAAAGTCTTAAAAAATTGCATTTTTGGATCTACTTACTTGTTATTTTAGAGCCGCCCGAATGAGAACGTAAACTCTGTTGTTCATCTGCTGAGAAACAAAACTTTTTGACACGCAACCGTTACATCATCATCCAATAAGCCATAAAGGTCTTTGAACGATTATTAAAACGTCTCAGCTTGTCTGTAAAAAGCAGGTTTTATAGTACAATAACTTACTAAAAGATAGAATTCATTCCACCACATTAATTGAATACGTAAGATGAAACATTTTGATGCATTAATTATCGGGTCCGGCCATAACGGACTCATTACGGGCTGTTACCTGGCCAAAGCAGGGATGAAGGTTGGCGTTCTTGAACGGCGCGACACAATTGGCGGGGCAGTTTGTACCGAAACGATGTTTCAATCGGATGAAAACCCTCACGGATTCCGGATGGATATCGGCTCTTCGGTTCACATCATGATTCATCAAACCGGGATTATTGAAGAGCTTGGGCTGACTGACCACGGTCTGGAGTACATTGAGATGGATCCCTTTATGAGCTATCCGGTTCCTGACGGGAAGGGAGTGATCCATTTTCACAAAGATCTCGACCGTACCCTGGAGTCGATAGCATCGGTAGCGCCGGAAGATGTGGCCAATTATAGGGAGTTTATTGACTTTTGGGGGCGAATCAACAAAGGGGTGTTAAAGGCATTTATGGTACCGCCCACGGGTAAAAATATTTTTATGGAGATGGCGAAGGGGCAGTTCCGGGATGGCTCCATGTTTAAAAAAGGGGAGCAGATCAACGGGCTGCAAAAGATATTGGGAAGTTATGGCGGTGTTGTGGAGAAGTCTTTTGAAAGCCCACATCTGAAAGCGGCTTTGACCTGGTTTGCGGCGCAGTCGGGACCGCTGCCGGATCAGTCAGCCACCGGTGATTTTGTGGGGTGGCAGTCGATGCTGCACCAAAGCGGGGCGAAACATCCGAAAGGAGGGAGCGGCATGCTTACCCAGGCGATGAAAAGCCTGATTGAATCGTATGGCGGTGAAGTGATCTCTGATTCACCCGTGAAGAAGATCGACATTGCCGACGGAAAGGCGAGGGGTGTGGTTACGGAAGGGGATGAATACTATAAATCGGACCTTATCGTGTCGAATGCACACGTGCAAACAACCATGCTTAAACTTGTTGGCAGGGAACACCTTGATTCGTCTCTATTCAAAAAAGTCGAGGATATCCAGGTGGGCAACGGATTCGGTATGGTTATCCGCTGCGCCGTGGATGAGCTGCCGCAGTATACCGCTGCTCCCGACGACCCGTACATTCACAATGGAATGCAGCTGCTGGCACCCTCTGTACCCTACATGAACAGGGCTATTGGGGACTATATGAAGGGAAATCCGCCCGAGGATCCGGCAGTGCTGGCGATGACCTTTTCAAAGATCGATCCCGAAGTTGCTAGAGATGGCAAACACACGCTCTTTGCGTGGGCTCAGTGGCATCCTTATGAACTGGCGAATGGCGTGAAATGGGATGACATCCGTGAGAGGGAAGCTGAAAAAATTTACAAAGTGGTGGAAAGATATGCGCCCAATATGAAAGGAAAGCTGATTGATTGGTATATTCAGAGCCCGCTCGACATTGAGCGGAAACACGGACTGCTGCGAGGTAATGTGATGCACGTGGAGATGAACTTCGACCAGATGTTTATGTTCAGGCCTACTCCGGAGCTGAGTCAATACGAAACACCCATTGAAAACCTATATTTGTCGAGCGCATCCTGCCATCCGGGCGGCGGTGTGTTTGGCGCTGCCGGCTACAACGCCGCGCATGTAATCCTGAAAAAGAAGAAAAAACGATTTTGGAAGTCCCCCTTTGAAGGGGGCAGAGGCTCGTAAGAGCCGAGGGGGATGGCCTGTAGGGGCATTGAGCTATGAATCAAATCAGAAATCGTATCAACGCTCTAATACTCATCCCCCTGCTCACACGTCCCGTAAAAGAACGGCACGTGATCGCTTTTCGCTAACGCGTTCAAAAAATGAGCCCCTTCTCCCATGGGGATCCCTACGGGGGAAGGGGGACTTTAAACATTCCATAAAAAGTAAAATCACAGCTAAAATTTACTCAAAACCCACTACTCGGAGCCAAACATTGAAAAACCATTTCCCCAATTCTTATACAGAAATTGATCTTAATACCATTGTCACGAACATTGACACTCTAAAGAGACGGCTTCCCGGAAAAAAGGTGCTTGTGGTGGTTAAGTGTGATGCCTATCGTCACGGCGCCGTGCAGGTATCGAAACACGTTGAAGAACATGTCGACTGGTTAGCCGTGGCAAGCGTTGATGAGGCCATTCAGCTGCGAATGGGAAGGGTGAAGAAGCCCATTCTGGTGTTTGGCGTGCCGCGATACGAAACGGCAGCGGCCTATCATACCCATAACCTTACGGCAACCATCAGCCACAAAACCCACTTCGATATTTTGATGGACAGCACCCGGTACCATCTGAACTTTGATACGGGAATGGGAAGGCTTGGATTTGCTCCGGATGAGGCAGACGAGGTGAGAAAGCTTGCCGTGGCCAACCAGCGCCTGGTCTGCAGCGGCATCTATTCTCACTTTGCCACGGCCGATGATCCCGGTTCGGATCAGGCTATTCAGCAACATAAGCGATTCAAGGAGATTATAACCCGGTTTGATGAGGTTCCTCTTAAACATATGAGCAACACGGGAGCTTCAGCCAATTACGACTTCGACCACTTTGATATGTTCAGGACCGGGCTGGGAATGCTTGGATATAATTCGGGCCACACGCGTTATAACTGGCTAAAGCCGGCCATGACCTGGAAATCGAGACTGGCACAGGTCCGGACTGTTAAAAAAGGAGCTACTGTCAGCTATTCGGCAACCTGGACCTGCCCCGAAGATGGATACCTGGCCACAATTCCTGTTGGCTATGGGGATGGTATTCCAAGAACCCTGAGCAACAAGCTGCAGGTACTCATTAACGGAAAACTGTACCCGCAGGTGGGTAATGTGACCATGGACTACATCATGGTGTACCTGAAGGGTGATAAACTGGCTCCTGAATCGGAGGTGACTCTTCTTGGCGGAGCAGCCTGGAACGCTCAGGATTGGGCAGAACATGCCGGCACCAATGTGCATGAAATTCTCACCAACCTGACTCCAAGGGTTGAGAAGAGCTACACGAATTACTGAAATCAGTTACTAATCTCAGAGACTTGGATATCATACTGCAGGGTTGACTCTCTGTATTGAGCATTAACCGAGGATGAAGGCAGGTCTTTAAATCCTTTTTCGGGAGAGACAATCAGCGTTCTCACCTCTCCGATTTTCATTCCGACAAGGCCTTTGCGTAATCCATCGGTATAGGAGAGTGCTGGTGAATATTGAAATACCCTCGGATCGGGCACGATATTTCCAACAGTTACGGTTACCGGGGAAGTTCTGCCGTCGTTGAAAGAACTGAAAATAATATCTCCCTCCATGGTACGAAGTGTAATAAACATAGTTATCTGGTCACGTACGGTAACGCTAAAATCCCCGGTTCCTTCTTGGAGAATATAGGCTGTAACACCATCTTCAACTTCAAATGATTCTGCATCGCTGAAGTCGAACGGATCAGGTACTGTAGAGAAATCGGGTGGCGGAAAACTGAAGGGATCTGTGGTGTCGCAGGATGTGAAAATAAACAGAAAACCCAGTAGTAGTGTAAATAACTTAAGAACCGTAGGCTGCATGAATGTAATTTAAAAATGTTGATTAAGTGCTCTTAGCAAATGAAAACCTATAATGATATACGTACAAAAGGTAACTGTATTTTGTGAATCAATAAACTTTTGTTTTAGGGTGTAAATTGCCAGGATAGTGAAAGAACCTCATCCGCTGACTTCACGTCATCGGATGAGTTGAAGTATGCTTATCATTTCTCAATCAGGTTTAGTGGTGAATAACATCGGGGCTTGAACGATTCACCGGATGAAGCGAATTCATCCGGTGAAGAACCTGTTCCAACGAACCTGTCACTTCATCATTGACATGAAGCTAAATAACAACAGCCATCTGTAAATATCAGTAATGATGTCACTACTTTTTTCGAACCAAACGTTTATGCATCCAATTTAGGCGTCATCTTCGCCAAAAGCTCTTTCAAGGTCTTTCTTTCGCTTGCGCTGGGCAATCTTGCTCAAATAGATCGCGAACTGGTAGAGAAAAACCAGCGGAACTGCAATCATCAGCTGCGAAATAGGATCAGGCGGAGTGAGAAATGCAGCAATGATCATAGCGCCTACGATGGCATGCCGCCTGTACGTTCTCATAATTTCAGGATTGAGAAGTCCTACCCTTGAAAGGTAGTAGCTGATAACGGGTATCTGAAAGATGACCCCGCACGCGAGCGTCCACACCGCAACGGATACAAAGTACTCGTTGATATCAAACTCATTGCTGATTACATCCGAGATGATAAACTGGGTGAAGAACTGCACGGCAAAAGGCACCAGGATAAAGTAACCGAAGGCAATTCCCAGCAGAAAAAAGAAGGTTATAAAAAGAGCGTTCAGGAAGGTTTTAATCTTCTCGCCGGCTTCAAGTGCCGGTTCAACAAAGGCCCACATTTGAAAAATAAGCAGGGGAGAGCCAATTATAATTCCGGTGATTATAAGCGTACCCCAATAGGTAAAGAACTGCCCCGGCAGCCTTCTGGAGATCAGTGAGAGATCCACGGCATTGATAGGCATGATCTGATACATGAAAAAATCGGAGCGTGCCGGGCCTAAAATCAGTTCCCGAATGATGAAGTCCCTGAAAATAAACGCTACAATAATTCCGAATAAAACCCCGACCAGCCCTTTCAGGATTCTCCATCTCAGCTCTTCAAGATGATCCAGAAAAGACATACCCGTAGTAGGATCAACTGTGGGTGGCTTCGCCTTTGGCAAAAAGCGCCCCATTATTCCGCGTTTGGTCTGATCTGTAGAATCGCTCATTTAAATTTCAGTGTAAAACAGGTTTCCAATCACAACGGTGAAAAGATGGTTTCTCTTTGCTATTGTATGAGAACAAAGAGAGTCGACAAAATACAGAATAGATGAGCACAAATGTTAATACTTTTGAGATTTATTGAGTACTCATTTCATTTGCGTGAAGTGTTCTCCGCCGGTGGATCACGTTGAGTTGGAGAACCAATAAACTTTAAAACTGGTCTAAACATTTCAAATCTCCGAACTCGCCCTAAACACGATCCGCCGGCTGGCGGAGAGTACTAAACAAAACGCGTAGCTTTATACTTAACGTGCGAAGCCAGTGCTTTTTTGGTCCCGACCACCTCGGGGCACACTCAACAGGACATCCCCCTGGACTTGCTGAATTTTAGTAGACGGTTAGTTAAGCCGTCACGAAATCATAAAGCGGAAAGTTTTCACACATCTCACGGACATCGGCTTTTACCGATTCGGCAACACTCTCGTCTTCCGGATTTTGCAGTACGGTATCTATCAATCGCACCACTTCCTTAAACTCAATCTTGCCGAAACCACGGGTGGTGAGGGCAGGGGTGCCAATTCGTATTCCTGATGTAACAAACGGGCTCTCTGTATCGAAGGGCACCATGTTTTTATTTACGGTTATGCCGGCCCTGTCGAGGGATTCCTCAGCAATTTGACCGTTAAGGCCTTTACTTCGAAGATCAACAAGAATGAGATGATTGTCTGTGCCATCGCTAACAAGATTGTATCCTCTGGCCATAAACTCCTCAGCCATGGCTTTGGCATTGATTTTTACCTGTTTCTGATAGGTTATGAACTCAGGTTGCAGAGCCTCACCGAATGCAACAGCTTTTGCAGCAATCACGTGCATGAGGGGGCCGCCCTGGCTGCCCGGAAATACAGCTGAGTCAATAACTTCACTCCAATTTTTAGTTCTGCCCGATTTTCTGGCAACCACACCGAGTTTGTTCTCACCGTCGTTGCCTACGAGAATCATTCCCCCGCGCGGGCCGCGAAGAGTTTTATGGGTGGTTGTGGAAACCACATCACAGACAGGAAGCGGATCATTCAGTTCCCCGGCTGCAATCAATCCGGCGGTATGCGCCATATCCATCCAGAGAAAAGCCCCAACCTCATCGGCAATGTCGCGAAAAGCCTTGTAATCAAAATCTCTTGTATAGGCACTTGCCCCAATGGAGATCATTTTAGGCTTAACTTTTTTGGCTTTTTCACGAACCTTATCCATATCGATCCGGCCGGTCTCTTTCTCTACGCCATAAAACTGAGCGTTATAGGTGATGCCGGAGAAGTTGACGGGCGAACCGTGCGTAAGATGGCCTCCATGGGCAAGGTCGAGGCCGAGCAGGGTTTCGCCGGGTTTCATAAATGCCAGGTAGATAGCCGCATTGGCCGAAGCGCCCGAGTGGGGCTGAACATTTACATAATCGCACTTAAACAGTTTTTTGGCACGTTCACGGGCCAGCTCTTCAGCTTCATCCACAAACTCACAGCCACCGTAGTATCGCTTGCCGGGATATCCCTCGGCATATTTGTTGGTCAGTACGGACCCCATTGCGGAGATGGTGGCTTTGGATGCAAAATTTTCGGAGGCGATCAGTTCAAAATTGTAGTTCTGTCGTTCGGTTTCCTGCTCAAGGTATCCGAATAGCTCGGGATCCTGGTCTTTCAATGATTTCATTCTATCTATCTGCTAACTTATCTGTTAAGGTGTGGATTTTACTTACACGGCGCTCATGACGGCCGCCTTCAAATTCGGTATCTAACCAGGCTTCCAGTATCTCTTTGATCTGGTCGGGATTTAACTCACGTCCCGGCAGGCAAAGCATATTGGCATTGTTGTGTTGGCGAGACAGTTTCGCCACTTCTACAGAGTAGACAAGCGCGCCGCGTACATTTGGAAACTTATTTGCCGTCATACACATTCCCTGCCCGCTCCCGCAAATCAAAATTCCGGACTCGTGCTCTCCGGAGTTTACTTTTTTTGCAACCTGAACGGCAAAGTCGGGATAGTCGACAGAGTCGGGAGAGTGAGTTCCAAAATCGACCGGCATATGGCCAAGTTCTTCAATTATCTTTTTTGTGGCCTCTTTCGCTTCGTAGCCTGCATGATCGCTGGCGATAGGTATGATCATTGTGATATGTTTGAAGGTTTTTTGAGTGCTTAAATATCCTGAAAAAATCAGTGCCGTAAAAACGATTTTATGTCAGGGTCTTTTGAAAAAGGTTTGTACGGTATCGCTTGAGATGCTGCCAAAAATGCCGATGCCGCCCTCAATGTTGTAGACCAGGTTGGGGATTTCTCCGGGGGAGAGGGTGGATCCGCCCAGCTGAACGTCCTGCGAGCGGATCAGTTGGGTCAAATTTCGATCCACAGAGTTGGTAACCACCTGGTTATCTTCAAAAAAAGCGACGCCAATCCAGGGATATTTCAACAGAATAGATCCGTCAGGATTGATGTTGAAGTTGGCTTCATTAATTAATCCGGATGAGTTTCTTATCAAGTCACTTAAATCGGTATCACCATCCACTACCAGGCTTCTGTAAAAAGGTGTCAGATTATCTACCGAAACTTTGCCGGCAATGGTATCAAACACAAAAATGTTTTGAGTCTGGCTCTTTTGAGTAGGTGCCAGCAGGATTTCGAGCTGCTCATCCGACTGATAGATCACCGTGTCTCTTACAGCATTTGTAATCTGAACCTGGTCGGGTATTGTGGTTACAGCGGTGAGAACGTCCGGGCGGTTATTGAAATCAATATCAAGCCGGTAGGTTCTTCTTGGCAGTATAGTGTGGGTAGTCGACTGCGGCCTGTAAACTCCCTTTCGCCCTGTGAGGGAAAGATATCCAAAAACCTCTTCATCATTCCCGTTCTCATCCAACAGTACAACTTGAATGTTTGCTCCGCTCAGCGCTGCATTTTCAAAACTATATTCGCGCTCAACCGGCAGAGTGGTGCTGATCTTGATATCGGGAAGACTTCGCCCGGCTATAAGGTAGGCTTCAACCACAACCAGTTCCTCGTACTCATCCTGATTGTAGATGTCACAGGCCGTAACAAGCAGAAGTAAGGGTAGTATTAAAAAGAGTCTATTCATGAAATTCAGAAGTTAACGGTGTATGAAACGGATGGAATAATTGGCAGAAGCGTGACATCACTGCGTTCTACCGGGTTTTCATCAAAATCGTAATTGTAGAACCAGATATTTCTGCGCGAATAGGCATTGATGATTTGAAACTGCCACTCTGCATCTCCGAGATTGAAAAAGCGACCCTTGCGGCTGAATGAGAGATCCAGTCGGTGATAGGATGGAAGCCTGGAGGCGTTCACATTACCAACCGTGAAGGCATTACGCATACCGCTGCCCCAGGGCACCCCGGCAAACTGAGTTCGGCCAAGAGGTTCGGTGTAAGCCTGTCCCGTTGCATAGCTGAATACGGCGGCGGTACTCCACCGGGTTGAGAGCTGATAGCTTGCTACAATATTAAGGTCGTGAGTGCGATCGTATTTAGGCGGATAGAAACGTCCCTGTCGCGTATTATCGAGTACATCTGCATTGAATCCGGGAAATTTCCGGCGGGTAATCCCATAGGTGTATCCGATAAACCCGCCAAGTCTTCCGGTCTGTTTTTCGAGGAAGAGTTCAAGGCCATAGGCAAACCCCTCCCCAAACCGAAAGAGCTCATCGTAATCGAGTCCTGAAGCGTCGCTTATAAAGGGATCGAGCTCAAAGAGATCCCGCATGGTTCGGTAGTAGAGTTCAATGTCGAACCCGTAACCTTCAAAAGGAGTAGTTTTGGCAGCCAGTACAAACTGATCTCCATAGGAGGGAGGCACCCCGTCGTCGGTGGTGAGCCAGATATCGAATCCGGAAAAGGCTTCGTTTGTAATGAGGGTTAGGAATTGGTAGTACCTGCCGTAAGCCGCCTGAAGGCGAATATCCGGGCCGAGACGATGCTCCACAGACATTCGGGGTTCGAGCCGGAGGTAATCTCCTTCAGCAAACGTGCTCATGCGCAGGCCGGTGGTGATTTTCCAGCGATCGGTTGGCCTCCACTCATCCTGGATGTATGCGGAGAGATAGGTCGATTGAATGCGGTTGTTGAACGTAGTCTGATTATCAAAACGGTCCTGAAATCGAAGAGTGAGTATTCCGGACCAGATACCGGCAGAAAGGGAGTGATTTTCATTGGGAAGATACTCCAGGTCGCCTTTAAAGCTGAAATCGAAGATCTCATTATTTCGCTCGAAAGGCGTGCCGGCAATGGAAAACCTGGGCTCATTGAAATAGCGCGAACCGGTTACGGTTAACTTGCTGTAGAGCTTCTCAGAAATAATTCGCCGCCACTGGGTACTTACAGTTTGGTTGCCGTAGTCGAGGCGAATAGAGGCGTCCTCCAAAAAGGGAAATGAAACGGCGTCTGTACCTGAGTAAAATGCCAGTGACAGCCTGTCGTTTTCGGAGGCATCAAAATTGAGTTTTCCATTGATATCATAGAAATAAAACAGGTCGGGTACATTGTCGACGTTTTGTCTAAGCACGGCCAATACCGGTTCCAGGGTAGACCGTCTCACTGCCAGCATCCATGATCCCCGGCTGTAAGGGCCCTCAATGGATGCGCGCGAAGCCAGCAGGCCAAGGCTGACCGAACCGCGGGTTTCATTTCGGTTTCCGTCTTTGTTAAATACGCTCAGTACCGAACCCAGCCGGCCGCCATATTCTGCCGGGTATCCGCCTTTATAGAGGCGTACATCTTTTACCGCATCCGGATTAAATGTTGAGAAGAAGCCGAAAAAGTGAGTAGGGTTATAGACCGTGGTTTCATCGAGGAGTATCAGGGTTTGATCCGGACTTCCGCCACGCACATAGAGTCCGCTTGAGAAATCGGAGGCGGCCTTTACCCCCGGCAGTAATTGGACAGAGCGGAATACATCCGGTTCCAAAACAGATGGCACCTCTTTTATGAGCTGGGTTGAGATTTGCGCCCGGCCTATATTTCTCTGCTCCTCGCGATCGGCTTCCGATTCAACTATTAGCTCTTCAAGTTCAATACCTGAAGGGATTAATTCTACATTTAAACGGAGGTTTTGGCCGGGTTCGAGCGTAACCTCTTTTTCAAATCGCTGGTAACCGATAAAGGTGGCCATAAGAGTGTAAGTACCGGGTGGAATATTGGTGATGCTATAGTAACCGGAATTGTTTGAGGAGGTACCCCGGTTAATTTCGATCAGTGCGATATTGGCCGAGAGAAGGGTTTCGCCGGTACGGCTGTCGGTAATATATCCGTTAATGGATGCGCGATCCTGGGCAGTGGCCTGGATGGCTAAACCTAATCCAAATGCGATGAATAGTATGATTCGTAAATTCAAGTGAAAACGTAAAATTTTAGCAGAGATAATTTAAAACCTACTTACGCATATAAAGAGAATAAGTTGTTCTAAAATAGATTATTAAATGAACATTAACTGCCTGGATATTGGTTCCTTCAGGGGATTAAAATATGTATGTCGAATTACCGGAATACCAAATGAAAGAGGATCACTGCTTTACATGAGGCGAATTTCCCAATTGGGATCCCTTGGGCGATTCTAAAATTTCAAAATAAGCTCCCCTCCTTCCTAAGGAGGGGTCGGGGGTGGTTCACTGCATTATTCACATGGATATAGATTAATAAATTGATTCATTGCCTTTTCCCCAAAAGGGATGCCCACGGCACAACTACCCCTCGCCGTAGGCATCCCTTTGGGGAAATCACTTCGTGGGAATCGCTGCACTCGGAGCCCCTCCTTGTCCCGTAGGGATCACAACGTGGGAAAGGAGGGGACTTTCTGGCCCTCAATCGATATATTATTAATCGAAATCAGATATCTTCTATTCCTGGAGCTCCGGCCCCTTTTCAACCACTTTCTGCTCCTGCAAGACCATCATGAAAAACCAGCACAGGGTAGCCCAAAAGAAACCCACGATCCACCCGACCAGCACATCGGTAGGAAAGTGAACGCCTAACATGATCCGCGTTAACCCGATCATTATCGCCGTGAGGATAGCAATGGAGATGATGTAAACTCTGATTCGTGGATTCGTTTCTATACGGGAGAGCAGTGATCCAAGGGTAAGGTAGACTACGGCGGATAGCATCGAGTGGCCGCTCGGGAAGCTGGGTGATGTTTCAACCATCAGCGCAGGTACGATGTCGGGTCGCTCGCGAAGGAAAATGTCTTTCAGCAAAAGGCTGATCAGCAGGCCGCCAATGGTGACCACTACAACCAGGAGTGCGGATTTATATTTTTTTCGCAGCAGCAGGTAGATCGTAACAATTGCGATCATAAAGGTGAGCACAGCCGGCCCTCCCAGTGCGGTGATATCGCGTACGGCTTCGTCCACCCAGTGCGGGCCAAAAAGATATTGCAGGTTATCCGCATCGCGGAACGAGAGGAGCATCCACTCATCGAACTGTTGAGCCCTGTCTACTATAAACAGTTCTCTGAGTTCGATACCTCCCCAAACAAACAGAAGCAGAAAAAGGAAACCGAAGAGAATTAAAAACTCTTTTTGAAGTAGTTTTTTCAGTTTTGGTATCTGCCTTCCGGCACTATCGAGTAGCGGCATGACTGGTTGTGTAGGTAATGGTTTAATACTTCTCCAAAGATCATGTTTATAATTACGTAAAGGGTGAAGAAAAATAAAAATGGGATTTCAGGAGAAAGATCCGCAATGTCTGTTAGAGACATTGCGGATCTGGCTATGATTTATTCAAATGGGTATTTACGGCAAGTACACCGTTTGAAACATTTTCGTCAGTTGTGCGTTTAAAAAAGATAAAGTTCGTCAAAAGTGGTTACCTTAAATGTACTATTTTTGATTTGTTTACGTTATATATAAGTGACGTAAGACTGTTCTTTAACTTATTGGGGGTGTAACGGATTCGACGGGATGCGTACTATTGCAGGCTGCATGCCGAGACTGACCGATGGATCTCGTAAATAACCCATCATGGATAAAAAGTAGTTGACAACAATTACTCATACCGACTGGCTGCGTAAAGCAAGCCGTCCGTTCTCTC
>REDT01000038.1 GCA_007693295.1 Balneolaceae bacterium | reverse complement strand
TGCATGGGAAGCTTTAGCCGCACAAAATCTCCATCTGAATGAGATTATGTCCTCTAACGTCACATTTATTGCAGATGAGGATGGAGATTTTGAGGACTGGATCGAAATTTATAACTCTGGTACCGAACCACTGAACCTGGAAGGTTACGGGCTTTCAGATGATTATGACCGCCCGTTTCGCTGGGTATTTCCCGATACAACCATTCAGCCGGGAGAATTTATGCTGATTTGGGCATCGGGTAAGGACAGAAGCGTTCCCGGAAATGAACTTCACACGAATTATGGTATATCCTCAGATGGGGAGGAGGTATTGTTAACAGACGCTGATGGAATTCGTTTGGATGAACTACCGCCTACGATCATTCCGGGTAACAGTTCGATTGGGCGACAGCCCGACGGTACCGGTGAGTGGCTCTTTTTTACGGAACCCACGCCGGGCAGTACGAATAACACCGAAGGGTACTCAGAAAAGCTTGAGCCGGTAACCTTTTCACACGAAGCTGGATTTTACACAGATGAATTTAATTTGGAACTATCTCACCCAGATACAGATGCGGTTATTTATTATACATTTGAAGGGCATCAACCCAGTAATTCGTCCGCTGTTTATCAAAATCCGATCTTAATTGACGCAAGATCAACTGACCCAAATTATTTTTCTGAAATACCTACTAATATCGATTACAATTGGGTACCCCCCGGTGAGAACGTAAACAAAATTGTTGTTATACGGGCCCAGGCATATCGGGAGGGGTATATGTCGAGCAGTGTAGTTACAAAGACGTATATAGTAGATCCCGAAGGTCATAACCGATACAAATTGCCTGTGATATCACTGGCTACTGATCGTGATAACTTTTTTGACGATGAATCCGGAATTTATGTTCCCGGTAATAATGCAGTAGTCGACCCTGAAACTCCCTGGTTTCAGCAAGGTAACTTTAGTATGAGGGGGATTGAGTGGGAGCGGCCCATTCATTTAGAACTGTTTGGGGATAATGGTAGTAAGGAATTATCACAGGATGCAGGGGTGCGAATTCATGGCGGTGTAAGCCGCAGTTTGCCACTCAAAAGTTTACGTCTTTATGCGAGGGGCAGCTACGGTGAAAGCAGGTTCAATCATTCTGTTTTTCCCGAACTACCCTACAGAGAATACAATCGATTACTACTTCGAAACTCCGGACAGGATTTCGGCAATACCATGTTCATGGATGCCGCAGCTCAATCCTTAATCCGTCACTTGAACGTTGACACTCAGGCATACAGACCTGTTATTGTGTTCCTGAATGGTGAATATTGGGGAATTCAAAACTTCAGGGAAAGATATGATCAACATTACCTTGAACGAGTTTATGGTGCTGATCCGGATAATGTTGATATACTAACAGGTAGAAACATCATCAAGGAAGGTGATGATCTGCATTATAATAATATGATAACCTTCATTGAAGAGCATGACTTGTCCGACCCTGTTTACTTCTCTGAATTAGTGACAAAAATGGATATTGATAACTTCCTTGACTATTACAGCGCCCAGATCTACTACGGAAACAACGACTGGCCACAAAACAATATCGATTTTTGGAGATCAAGGGCAGAGTTTAATCCAGATGCGCCTGCAGGCCTGGATGGAAGATGGAGGTGGCTACTGTATGACGTAGACAGATCTCTTGGGTTTTGGACTGACGCTTCATATGACATGATAGAATGGGTGACCAGGGAGGACTGGTCGACGACTCTTCTAGAAAACCTTATCGAAAACGATTCATTCTTTCAGGGGTTCATCAACAGAATTTCTGATCATCTGAATACTGCTTTTACACCTGATCGAGTCTCAGCAGTCATCGACAGCCTGAAATCCACTTTAGAGCCGGTGATTGACGAGCATATAGCCCGGTGGCAAAATCATGGCAGCAGGAGTACTTGGGAAAACAATGTGCGGGAAATGTTTACGTACGCCGAAGAGAGGCCGGCCTACCTGCGCCAGCACATGATGGATCATTTTGACATTGGTGAAGAAACAGAATTGTTCATAGACGTTTCATCGGATAGTGAAGGCTTTGTCCGGATCAACTCGACCGATATAGTAGCCTCTACCCCGGGAGTTGATCATGCCCCGTACCCCTGGAGCGGTATATATTTTAGCGAAGTGCCGGTTACATTAACTGCTGAAAGCCATGATGGGTATCAGTTTTCACACTGGACAACCAATGCTCAAGAAATAAGGGAAAGTTTGGTTTTATATGACATCTCAATTACTATACTTCCGTCAGATCAGCAGAAATACACGGCTCATTTTACAGAATCTGAAGTTGTTGATGAGAAAGAGATGATTCATTACTGGGTGTTTACTGATGATTTGCCGAATAATACTCCAATTGAGGTAATCAGCCCGATCTATACTGTCACACAAGGCGGAATTCTTGTTTATGATGCGGCAATTACTCCATACCCTCCATCAGATGGTACTGCCGGTATTTTAGACCGGGTAAATGATCCAACCGAGATAAATTACAACTCGTCATTTTTAGGAGGCCTCTCATTTGAAGAATCTGAGATGCGTGGAATCAGGGCCCGGAATCCTTCTTTAATTGGTGAGAGGGAGAGTTCATTGACGTTTAATGTACCCACGAACGGATTTGAAGATATTGAATTCAGGTTTGCAGCCAAGCGTACCGGCAGTGGACAGGAAACGCTTATTGTAGAGTATTCAACCCCAACAGGGGAAGCCGTTTGGAGCAGAGTTGGGCTTGACCAAACCGAGTTTACTTTGTATGAGATTTATACAGAGATTGACGTTCGCTTTGAAAATGTAGCAGAAGCGAATAATAACCCTGATTTTAAAGTTAGGGTCCGGTTTGGTGGTTCTGAAG
>REDT01000184.1 GCA_007693295.1 Balneolaceae bacterium | reverse complement strand
ATTCGTTCTGCGGAGCCGAAGCGAACTGTTTCGGGAATTCACAGCCTTGATTTTTTGGTACTTTTGCATCAAGGCAAAAGTACAGAATTAATTAGATTCATCAATCAGTCCTACGATTTAAAAATCTAAGTAAAACGTTTCTTTAGTAATAGATTTTTTGTACACGAAGTGCTCATATTTTGAACCCGCCAGTTGGCGGGAAATACAGATTAAAACTGCCTTGCCAGCACAGCTGTTTCACGAAAAATCTTTCTCTTGCCGTTTGAACTGTTGTAGGCTTCTACATAAACAATATAGATTCCAATCCTGTTGCGCTGGCCCGTATCCGTTCGGCCATCCCAGATAATGGAGCCGCTCAGGCCGGCATTCAATCCATCGGCAAGTGTTCTTACACGTCTTCCGTACCGGTCAAAAACTCTCACCCTAAGCAGATAGTCGGGCTCGTCGAGCGTGTAGTTAATAAAAAGGTTGTCTTCAAAACCATCATCATCGGGGGAAAATGGATTGGGTTCAAGTGTAATCCCGGATGCCTCCGATACTCTCCCGGGTTCCTGGTATAGCGTGTTCATCTTGCCCGGAGTGCCACCGGCAACTGCTGTACTTGAACCCCAGTTGGATGGATTGTTGGTTTCCAAATCGGGACTGATTCTCTCAAGGGCAATTCCCACGGTTGAGATCAGGTTGGGATTGTGCCAGTCAGGGCGGTAATCAACCGCATCAATCGTTCCTCCCGTGCTGTCGGCGAGGTATACCTGCCGCCCTGAGTTGGTCAGGCTCAGAGTGGATCGGTTTATTCGCAGGGCAATTGAGTCGATCACAGGACCTGTTTCAAAAAAGATCCCGGTACGGCTGGCGCTCAGCGGTACCGGAGCCGCCTCAGGATAGATTAAAACATACCCCCCCGCCTCCACCCATCGATGCTTTGTGGATGCCGGATCCATTCGTGTTATTCCGCCGTTTTCATCCGGTTCATCATGTAAAAACAGCCCCTCCATTGAAACTGCATGACTGCTGCGGTTATAGAGCTCTATATATTCGGATTGGTTTGGGATGCCATCATGATCATCAGCCAGGGGATGGAACATGATTTCATTGAACACCAGCGCCCCCGGCCCTATCGGCTGCGCAACCGGCCTGCGCATAGCTTCTGCAATATTACCCTGAAAGTCACTAACATTTTCAGCCGTCAGAGTGGCCTCAACCCCCATTTCTACTCCACGGGCCGGTAGTACAATTCGATTCCCTTCCCGGGTGTCCAAAGATTTCATTTGAACTTCAGCTCCATCAACAAAGAATCTCGTCTCCATATCACTATTCTTTAATGGTTTTATAAACTCACTGAATACAACTTCTATAGAATCGGGGTGGAAGAGATTCGCAAACACAATCTCGGGCGGCTTTACGTCAATCTCAAACCGGCTGTTTTCTGCCAGCGGCGTTGCACCACTCTCTGCGGCACTTGGAAGCCAGTTGGCGGGGTCGACTGAGAGAGCTCCGGGATCTCTGCGCTCAAGTGAAACTCCCGCAACATGATCGCCCCACCCCGGTTCATAAAAGAGGCTGTCTATCACAATCCCATTCTCATTTCTGATCACCACGGCATCACCGCTGTTATTCAATCCGGGCCAGTTCGACAAATAGAGCACTCTCTCGTCCTGAACAGCGAGACTGTTTGAGTCCGTAAAAACAAGGTAATCTCTCCCTCTGATCACTGTTCCCGGAGGCAACTGGGCCGACCCGGATGCATCCGAGAATGTCCAGCCACTCATATCTATATTGTTTGTGGTTCTGTTGTATATCTCTACAAACTCCGGCTCTCCCGATTGTGCCCTTCGATATAAAATCTCGTTGATCACCAGATCCTTCGGCTTCGCATCACTCAACTCAAAAAAGTGAATAGCCCTGCTGACCGGTTCAATCAGATTCCCAAAAATATCAGTCACATTCTCAACCGATATCTCATAGGCCTGCCCGTCAACCAGGTCTCCATCAAGAATAAGCGTTACCCGGTTGTTTTGAACCATAACCAGAGAGATTGGTAGAGCAGGGTTGAGGCTGTAGTTTTCACGATGGGTGGCTGACTCCGCATCCACCCGCTTGCTGAAAACGAGCTGCAATCCCTGCCCTGAGAGGAACTCAATATTCAACAGTTCAGGCGGATCACTATCCGGCTCCGCCTCGTTTACACGCCCGGGAGTTCCCAGCATCTCATTCGGCGACTCACCCCAATTTTCCGGATAGTACGAGGGGGCGTCCACGCTCCGGCGTTCAAGCGCAACATCTACTCCTCCCCACTCTGAAGCCGAATATTGCAATGAATCGGCCAAAACGCCTTCACCTGTGTAAATTCTGATCTGGTCGCTTGAAGTTGCCCCGATCAAAAACCTCGGAAAAGCAGGTAACTCAACGAAGTTTCTATCTCCATAGATCTCTTCAAAAAGCGGAGCGTCATTGGTTAAGACAAGATAACTGTCCGGTTTCAATAACAGATCTGATTCAGAAATTATGTACTCCGTATCGATCGATCGTTTTAAGACCCAATCTTTCAGGTTCAGATGTTTCGGTGCTCTGTTGAACAGTTCCACATATTGCGGACGGTCGTTCTCCGGTGTTCGAAAGTGATCGGGTGCCCGGTACATAAACTCGTTAATGACCACATCGCCTTCAGCATAGTCGTCATACATATAGAGCTCAATTTCTGTTTGATTGGGTATCATCCATCCCGTAATACTTTCAACACTGCTTATCAGAATGTGCACGAGCCCTGAAGGAACCGGCTCTGTAAACTCCAGAGCAACCCTATCCGGAGCAGTTTTCATAATTGTTGCAGGGCTCACCTCACCATTTAACAGATAATCAGATGCACTCGTGGATGCTACTTCATCGGTAAACCCGATCTCTATGACCCGGTTTGAAACCGAAACGGCGTCCACTACCTGAAACGGGTTCACGACTTCAAACTGAATTTGCAGACTGTCTATCACATTTCCTCTCAAATCCTCTACATTTGAAATCGTTAGCATATGTGTGCCTGCATCAACTGGGTTTGCAAGAATTATTTCCAGGCTGTTTTGGGCAATCCGGTTTATTCCCTCAATCGCCGGGCCGTTTGTGATGGAATAGTTGTCCGGGTTCAGACCTGTTTCCGGATCAAACGGTTCTGAAAAGACCACCTCAATCCGGCGGCTTGCTACTGCCTCGATCCGGTTCACTGTGATCGGCTCAATACCGTCACTGACAATAATGTCATCAAAAAAGAAGCCCTCTGTTCGTGTTGATGTGTAATTCAGCTTAAACCCAAACCGGGATGAAACTGCGTGCAGGTTATCTGCCACGCTGCCAGCAAAAAGCGGACTGGAGTTATAACCCTCCGATTCATACAAACTCCACACCCCTTCGCTGGATCTGGTTATCCTTAACCGATACGCCCCTCCCCCGGAAATATCCAGCTCTCCGGCCAGAATCTCCGTACTGTTTCCATCTGTAATCCTTAACAGCCTGAAGTGGTTCGGTGATGAATTTTCTCCCGTTCGGATCGCATACCCGTTCACACCGCCTGAAAGATCTTCACGATCCGACACCAGGTAAATAAATGCTCTATTATTGTTTGAGGGAGAAAAATTCTGTTCAAAAAAAAGCTCCCATGTTCCATATGCCGAATGTAATGGAGTTCGAAGCTGCGTGGTTCCCGACTCAGGAGCATTGAGCCGAAGCAGTGTATTTCCCTCTCTTTCATAGAAGATAAAATGCTCTGTATTGCCGGTCCAAACAGGATTTTGGGAGAGGTCGTGATCTTCAAAATTCTCCTGAAACAGAATGGATTGAGCGGTAATCAATGAAACGGATAAGCTGAAAAAAGTGATCAGTGATATGAAGTGTCTCAGCACCATCTGCTCTTATTTTACAATGAGCATAGATGAAGATCACATACATTTATGCTATCATTGACTTCTCTGTTGATTTTTTTTGAAAAAAATGGGGATTGCGAGGTCAGTCGCAATCCCCTTAAGGACATTGAAAAATGTGCTCATTCATTTCTCAACTGTTACTCTTGAATATTGTGTATCGTGTTCTCATATGTATGAACCGAAAAAACGGAATCCCTTACAGAATTTTTTTATTTTTTTTAATGACGCTCACAAATACTCAAAAACGGGCATATAACCTATGAATAGCCATATTATTCCATTTGAAATACCAAATGTAAATCACGGATTTGTGCATGTGAAGGGATTAATCCACTTCAAAACAGACCATCTTGTGCTTGAGTTTGATGAACGCGATGGATTTGTGGGGGTAATCAAGTCGGATATGAAGGAGAAAAAGATCCCATATGAGGAGATTGACTCCATCAACTACATAAAAAAACTATTCAGAACCCGCATTGAAATTGTCGGTAAGTCCATGCGGTCACTTCACGATATTCCCGGTGCCGAGCAAGGGAGGTGCGTGCTGGTTATTTCACGGAAAAACCGAAAAAAGGCGGAGAACGCCGTAAGTAACGCCAGGGTTCTGCTTTCCGAGTATAATCTGAATAAGATGGATGATGACTTATGAACTTCTTGACCGCAGCACTCTATTATGGGTCGGTCTAAACCGCAAAGATCTGCTTTTCATCCCTAAAAGCCTTGAATTCGAGCGCATTGCCGCTCGGATCCAGCAGGAACATCGTTGCCTGCTCCCCGGCTTCGCCCTTAAAGCGGATATAGGGGTCAATCACAAACTCTACCTGATGTTCTTTGAGCCGGTCTGACAGCTTTTGAAACTCTTCCCATTCCAGAATTACTCCAAAATGTTTGGCAGGCACAGCGTGGTCATCCACTTCATTGGAGGCCGATTTACCGGCATCATCCGGACTTACATGCGCCACCACCTGGTGGCCCCAAAAATCAAAATCGATCCATTTATCGGAACTTCGCCCGGTTTTACAGCCCAAAAGGTCGCGATAAAAAGTGAGCGTTTTTTCAAGTTCCTTTACGGGAAAAGCGAGGTGAAAACGTGGGATTTTCATGTGTAGAAATTTAATTTAAAAGTATGTTTAGTAGTTCGAACTGAAATCGCCGGCCTGCATCGATTAAAATCACGCTGATCCAGCAGCGCTCACATTTGGTGATATTTACTTTATACTGCCAGACTCGTTTATAAATTTAAAATTTCGCTATCGAAAACATATCTGCTGTTTCCGTTAAATTACTCAATCCTTCTCAATACTCGATACTCAATACTCAATATTTGCTACTTAAAGCTCACTATCCGGCACTCCTCTCTAAATCCCTTAAAAACCTATCAATGCGCTTGGCGTTCACGCCAACATCACTTCCGCCAATGCGTGATTTTGATCTCATATCCACTCTTGTGCCCCGGTCTGTTTCTGTAAATCGCAGCACAACATCATCCTTGAACCCAAACCAGGCCAGTTTCTCGGTTGCTTCAATCCGGCCTTCATTTCTGTTGATTGCAACCAGGTCCCAGCCTCGCGATATCACAAGAAGTACTGCCTCGTCCATTACTTCCTGCAGGTCTCGTTGAATATATAGCGGCTCAATATGCGCGTATGCTTCACGCTGGGCGGCGGCCGTCTCTTCACCCGCGTATTCCGGCGGATTTGGTGCATCTTCTCTGAGACGAACCATGGCCACAAAGTCGGGAGGATTCTCTAAATCGGTTGTGATATCGTGAATGGGCGGTACCGAACGCGCCTGCTGCTGCCAGTATAAAGCCGTTCCCGTGGCAGACCCCATCAAAATAAGGGAGATAACGACATAAGAGGTCGCCCTGAAACCCTTTCCCCAGTAGAACCAGATAGCCGGTATGCTGATCACCGTAAGCCCGATGGCTGTATATGCGCTGTATCTGAGCAGCATGAACCCTGTTCCCAACTCCCATATACCCCACTGATACCCATATCCCGAAAGGATGAAAACCGCAGCAGTTGCCATGGAGAGGTAGATTAATATGCGAGCAAATATCATAAGTAACCGGTTTTAATTGAAAGATTGACAACAACTGAATCTATTCAATTTTGTTCAAAGTTATATATCGAAACATAAATTTACCCTTTCAAAACCGGATCTGGATTGGAAACCGGCAAATCTATTTCCATTAGCCTTCCTACATAATTCACCGTATTTTTAGATGCTGTTAACCAATCACAATCAAACATATTGAATGGAAGCTCCAGTTCGCGTACGATTTGCACCATCACCTACCGGTTTTTTACATATTGGCGGCCTTAGAACTGCCCTTTATAACTATCTCTTTGCAAGATCTCACACAGGAGGGAAATTTATTTTACGCATTGAAGACACCGATCAAAGCCGGTATGTAGAAGAGGCTGAGGATGACATTCTCAGATCGCTCGAATGGTGTGGTATTGTAGTGGATGAAGGACCTGATAATCCCGGGGAAGTGGGGCCTTACCGGCAGAGTGAGAGGAAAGAGCTCTATAACAAATATGGGAAAGAGCTGATTGAAAGCGGTCATGCCTATTACGCATTTGATACAACCGAAGAGCTCGACCAGATGCGTGAACGGCTCCAAAAATCGGGAAATCCATCGCCAAAATACGACGCCATAACCCGGCAGTCGATGAAGAACAGTTTAACCCTGCCACAGGATGAAGTAACAAAAAGGCTGGAAGCCGGTGAAGAGTACGTGATACGGCTCAAAGTACCCCGGCGTGAAACCATCCGGTTTGAAGATTTAATTCGCGGACATGTCTCTTTTGAATCCAAAGGACTTGACGATCAGGTTTTGATCAAATCGGACGGCATGCCAACGTATCACCTTGCCAATGTAGTTGACGATTATCTGATGAAGATTACCCATGTAATACGGGGAGAAGAGTGGTTAAGCAGCACCCCGAAACACATCCTTCTCTACAGTGCCTTTGGATGGGAACCGCCCCAAATGGCACACCTGCCATTAATCATGTCGCCCACCGGCGGCAAACTCTCCAAAAGAAAAGCGGAAGAAGAGGGTATTCCCGTAAATACGAAAGACTACATCAAACACCACTATGAGCCGGAAGCGCTGGTTAACTTTCTGGCCTATCTTGGCTGGAGCCCCGGCGACGACAGTGAAATTCACTCGCTGAATGAGCTCACGCGGCTATTTACGCTCGACCGTGTAAGCAAGGGCGGGGCGGTTTTTAATCACAAAAAACTGATGTGGTACAACGAGCAATACCTCCGGGAGCAGTCGAATAAAGTGTTGGCTAACCGGTTGAGAGAGATTGCAGGCAAGGAGAAGATCACCCTTCCGGATGACGACTATCTCGAAAAAGCCATAGAGCTGCTTAAAGAGAGAGTAAGCAAAGTGGATGAACTGCTTTCGATGGGCAGCTTTTTCTTTGATGACCCCAAAGAGTACGACCCAAATGCATTAAAAAAGTGGAAAGAGGACAGCCCTGTTCTGGTTAAAGAGTACAGAAGCAAAATTGATAAACTTTCAGATGAAGAGTTTGAGGCTGTAAAGCTGAAATCTCTGCTGGAAGAGGTAATTAACGCCAACGGTGTGGGCTTCGGCAAGCTGATGATGCCCCTGCGAATCGCCGTAACCGGCCAGGGTTTTGGCCCCGACCTGTTCGCCTCCATGGAGCTCCTTGGAAAGGAGACTGTACTTCGGCGTATTGACAATACCTTACACGAACTGGGTTAGAACGTTCTTTAACTCTCTTTTATTCAAATTCGGATGGGAGACGTCTGTTTGCCGGGCAGGAGGAGCCACAAGAGGGCCTCCCGACTGCTCAAGAGTATGAAACCGGGTAATTACAACCTGCGTCTTTTCCTGATTCAGGTTGAAAGCATTGGGTGATAAGTTGCAGGTAGTTGGTGTTGATCTTGAACATTTTGCGCGCTGGCAACCCGAAGCATCGGGAAGGAAAGGCACCGGTGATTCTGCCAGGTCATAACTTGTTAACACCCCCTAACATTCCTCGATAATTCACTGAAACCTCTTATCTTAAGTACAGTTAAAAAGATTAAAACTTCAGACATATGAAAACGTTTCTCAAGATTGCAGCAGGTGTACTTCTCTTTTTTATTGTGTTGATTATTGGCCTCAACCTCTACTTTACCGACAACCGCCTCAAGAACATGATTCTGCCCGAAATCCGGGAAGCCACCGGCACGGAAGTTCAGGTGGAGAGAATGTCGCTTACATTTTTCAAAACCTTTCCGCGATTTGGCGTGGAGCTGGATGAACTGCTGGTTCCAACACCCGAAGGTGAAAAGTTGTTCTCCGCTGAAGAGCTCCTGATCTCCGTGGAACTTTTCCCGTTGTTCAGAAATGAGCTTACCATTTCACGGCTCGACATCACCCGCCCCGACATCAATTACATCGTTTACGCGGATTCTACCACCAATATCGATTTTCTGCTGGAAATGGCCGATGAGGAGCCTGATACCGAAGAGGGATATGCCATTACCATCCCACGCTTTACAATCCGGGGAGCCATAGTCAACTACCTGGACGAGACATCAGATACCCGGGTTAACCTGAATGATTTGAATGCGGACGTCTCTCTCCGGTTTGCCGATCTGATCGAAACCACCGTGGACGCGCAGCTCGGTTCTTTGAGCGCCTCAGTAGAGGGCACAAGCTATGTTGAGAACCTCTCTCTGAGCCTGAATCAAACGTCGACGGTTGATCTTGAAAATGAAATTCTGACGCTAACCGAAGGAGTATTCTCTATAAGGGGGCTCGCTCTGAACCTTACCGGTACAGTTACATCATGGAGCGCTGAATCTCCCCTGCTTGATCTGCAGTTCTCATCCAGCTCTGAAAACTTTGGCGAACTTCTAAGGCTGGCCCCTCCCGAATTTGATGAGATGCTCGAAGGGTTGCAAACCCGGGGTTCACTGCGCCTTGACGGATCAGTTGCCGGACAGTTCACCGAAGAGTCCCTCCCGCGCTTCGACCTTGTCATAGATGTTGCTGACGGTTTTCTCCAGAACCCGGATCTGCCCGAAGCGATACAGGATATTTTTATAAGCGTGGCCGTTAATAACGACCTCGCTACCGTAACCGACTTCAGGGCTCGAGCTGCCGACAACTCTATCACCGCAACCGGCTCACTTGAAAGGCCGTTTGAAGATGACGGGATATTCTCTCTCGACTTTGACGGAGATATCGACCTGGCTACCGTGAACCTGTTTTATCCATTAGGCGAATTCGGTATTGAAGATCTTGCCGGAATATTAAAAGCCACGGCTGTAGCAAGCGGCCGCCGGGATCTGCCTGAAGAGGCCACGTTTAACGGACAATTCTCTTTGACCAATGGCCTGCTGAAGTATGCTGATGTACCGCGGGCCATCGAGCAGATCAACGCAAAAATTGAAGCCAATCAGGATCGTATCCGAATTGAAGAGTCGGGTTTCAGGGCCGCAACCAATCGCTTTACACTCTCTGGAAGTATACTGCGTCCGCTGGACGAAAATGAGAGAACCGTCGATTTGGCATCAAACATTAATTTTGATCTGGCTACCATCAAAGAGTTCTATCCAATCGATGAAGATACGCTTGCCATGCGGGGTATGCTCACTGCCAATGTGGTGTTAAGGGGCAAGCCGGATCCTGATAACCTTGAGGGCCTGCTTCAACAGAGCACCTTTGAACTCCGGGATGGATATATCGCACACCGATTGGTTGCCAAGCCTCTGGAAGATATCACGCTTAATGCCGAAGCTACCGGGCGAAGGCTTTCGATCAGCAATGCTCAGTTTAAAACCGGGGAAAATTCCCTGGCGATGAGGGGCACCGTTACCGATTACCTGAGCGATGACCCGAACTTTGACCTGACCTTCGACGGGAATGCCGTATTTGCAGATATCACCAACTACTACCCAC
This sequence comes from Balneolaceae bacterium, assembly GCA_007693295.1. Classification (GTDB taxonomy): domain Bacteria; phylum Bacteroidota; class Rhodothermia; order Balneolales; family Balneolaceae; genus Rhodohalobacter. The sequence goes on along the minus strand of REDT01000184.1, from coordinate 4,337 downwards.
TCGATCCCTGGATAGAGGAGCTGACCGGCACCGCTGTGATGAGCCTGAATGCCCGCGGGCCTGCAGGCGACCCGCTTCAGATTGCTCTGAACGGCTCTATGGAAGTAAGAAATGTAAACGCATCAGGAGACTCCATCCCGTTGCCTGTTACCGATCTGAACGGCAGGTTGAACATCACGCCCACTGCAATGGCGCTCGAGTCTTTTTCTATGAACTACGGAACGTCTGATATCGGGCTTGAAGGCCGCCTGGAGCGATATCTGGGCTTCCTGGAAGAGAGTCATACCTCAACCGGAACCATGCCGCTCATTACCGGGCGCTACCACAGCCGGTTTCTCAGTATAGACGAAATGATAGACTGGGATGAAGAGGAGGTAGATCCTTTCCCGATTGAACTGCCCAATATCACCGCCACAGTGGATGCCCGGATCGACAGTATGGTGATTTTTAATTTAGGGGTTACCGAAATTACAGGCTCCGGACGCATGAACCCGGCTCAGCTGATTCTGGATGAAGCTAATGCCAAAATGTTTGAAGGAACTGCTGCCGGAAAAATGGAGTGGAATGTACCTGAACCGCTCCGGACCAATATCCGGTTCCAGGGTAATGTAACCGACCTCAGGGCAGATGCATTCTTCAGGGAAACAGGATTTATCGGGCAGGACAGAAATTTCCATAACCATGTGAGGGGCGGTTTCAATGCCGAAGTAGATTACTACGCCGAACTGGATGAATTCCTTGACCCTGATATTACCACAACCCGTGCATCGGGCACATTCGGCATGTCGCGGGCAAATCTGCGTGGCCACCCCATCCAGATGAGAATCGCCGAATTTCTGCGCGATCCGCGTCTTGAGAGCGTAAACCTTGATGAGTGGCAAGCCACCTACAGTATCCGCGACACGGTGCTTACCATGCGGGATCTGCGCCTTACCAGCGACGACATCGGCATCGAGATGAACGGAACCCAGCACCTTGTTAACAACCGAATTGATTACGTGGCCACATTACTGCTTCCGGAAAGCTTTAAACCGGCCATCGCCTCGGTCATCTCAACAACAGCGGCCAATGCCCTTCAGCGCGAAGACGGCCGGATGGCTGTACCCATCCGGATCACCGGCACATCCAGAAGCCCGGTCGTGCGCCCGGATACAAGGGTAATCGAAGAGATCGTCCGTGAACGTGCCAGAGAAGGCGCAGGGGATGTGTTGAGGAGGCTTTTCAGACAGAATTAGAGACGAGATTTTTAAAAGGCAGTGGCTAGTGTTATGTCAATACTCAATTGTCGGATAAAGACCTGTCCCATCGGGATTCCTTCGGAAACAGCACTCCCGGTGCTTTTCCGGGTTGACTTAACACTAGTTTATAGATTTAGATGCTAGATATTTAAGTGCGCAGTTGGCAGTAGGCATCTACATCCCGCATAGCGATCTCTTGGGGGCAAAGATCAAACCCGAACAAAAAAAGAGTGGCCCGTTGAAGCATGACCGTTGGCAACTTTTGTACCGGGATTGAGCCACCATACTTATTTGGAGACAAAATCAGTCTTATTTGATACTAAACAACTCACGACTCACGGCTCAAAACTCTCTTCAAATAATATGAAGCATTCGCCACGGCAATCACAATTACTGCACCTACCAGCGTATAGAGCGGCCAGGCGATAGTAAGGCCTTCTCCCGGAAGAAACTGCTGAAGTGCACCCTCTACCATAAATAGAAGGGATATCAGCCCGGTAAAGAATCCGATCATCGCATCGGTTTTATCCGGCTTGGTGAACATTCTGCCAAGCAGGAAGATACCCAGAAGTCCTCCGTAGGTGTACGATGCAATTCCCAGGCCAAGTTCAACAACCGCCGGCTGATCTCCCTCAGAAAGCTGCAGCCAGGTAAACAGAAAGGCCGATCCGGTCAGAATAAATCCCCAGCCAATCGTTGTAATACGCGACACCCATAGCTCTTTCGCCTGGTCCCATTTTTGCCCATACATCGGCTTTAAGAGGTCGTAGGTAGTTGATGAGGCCAAAGCATTCAGGGACGAGCTGAGGCTGCTCATGGCCGCGGCAAACAGCGAGGCGATGATCAGGCCGGCCATGCCTACCGGCATGTGATCTACTATAAATTTGGCAAATATCTCATCCGTAGTTCGAAGGTTAAGTTCGATCAAATCGGCCCCTCCGTAGAAAACGAAAAGCATCAGCCCAATAAAAAGGAAAAAGGCAAACTGCGCACTTGCCACAAACCCGCTCCAGACCAGGGCTTTCTGGCTGGATTTCAAATCTCCGGTAGCCAGCAGTCTCTGCACTATCAGCTGATCGGTACCGTGAGATGCAATGGAAAAGATAGCCCCGCCAAAAAGAGATACCCAAAACACGTACGGATCAGCAATAAACTCCTGGAAAGTTAATCCGCCACCCCAGTTGATCATGGCCAGTTTGTCGGTCTCATTCAGGGTTGCAAAGATCTCGGTAAATCCGAACGGAATTTTGCCCAGCATTAGCACAAGGGCAAACAGTGCTCCACCCAGGTAAACCCCCATCTGCACCACGTCCATCCAGATTACGGCTTTTATTCCCCCAAGAAATGTATAGATGAGGGTAATCACCGAAATCACGGAGATCGCCAGCAGATAGATGGCTCCGTCACCCCATGCGTCAAAAACACCTGCAAACCGGAAAATAATGGCAAGCGGTATAGCTGTGGCAAATAGACGCACGCCATCGGCAAGCAGCCTGGTTACAATGAATGTTGAACTGGCCGCCTTCCTCATCCCGGAGCCAAACCGCTGTTCCAAAAACTGGTAGGCGGTGGTCATCTCTCCTTTTACATAGGCAGGCAGAAACCAGATGGCAACAATGATTCGTCCCAGTATATACCCGAAGGTCAGCTGAAGAAACATCATGTTGCTGCCGTAGGCCACGGCAGGAATACTGATAAAGGTAAGGGTGCTGGTTTCGGTAGCCACAACAGAGAACAGAATAGCCCACCAGGGCATGTTGCGACCGCCAAGGAAATAGTCTGTGGATGATTTCTGTGTTCCAGCCGACCATATCCCAAACACGGCAACCGCAACCAGATACACAACAATTACAATACCGTCGAGCAGAGTAAAACCCATTCTTCCATTTAATTTATGAACCTGTGAAAGAAAGCGAATTCAGAAATAGATTCAAAGCTAAAGCGAGTTCAGCCACTCGACGATTGATTCGATAAACCCATCGGTAAACTCTCTCTCCAGCATTCCGTATTCGCCCGGCATGCCGGTATTCGCTTTTTGAAAGAGGTGATTGGCTTCCGGTATGGTAACGATATTGAGTGAAACTCCGGATTCATCGATGAGGTTTTGAGCGGCCTCCTTATTCGGAGCTTTTATAATCTGTGAATCTTTTTCACCGAAAATAGCCAGCATAGGCACTTCCAGCCCAGAAACCGTCTCCGCAGGATCAAATTCAATAAACGATTTAAACCACTCTGTTTTTGCACCGGCCAGCTGCCTGTTAATCTGGCTCTGTATAAATGAATCCATATCTCCGAGCGCTTCACGCTTATCTTCCGGCAATTCATTGATCTGAGACTGAAGCCTCTCCGCCAGATCCTTCTCGATGTCACTCCAGTCACCATTGGATCTGACAACCTCATATATCCGCTTTTGAAATTCGAGATTCATCTCAACAACTTCTTCTTCAATACCCTGAGCTTCCGAAATTACCCGGATCTGCTGATTAATTACCTTGTCTCCCCGGATAAAAGGCGATCCCATATAGATGATGCCACCAACTTCATCCATCGCTGCCGCAATAGATGCTACCAAACCACCCTGGCTATGGCCCAGCAGGATTATTTCAGTAAATGAACCGGCGTAATTATCGCGTAAATGTTCAGTAATATCTGTAAGGTCGTCTGCCAAATCGTTGATTGTGGCATCAGCCGGGCCGGAAGATTCACCTACTCCACGATCGTCGTACCTAAATGTAGAGAAGCCGGAATCATACAGGTGTTCAGCCATTTTAGCGAACACACGGAAACCGGCCACATTTTCATTCCTATCCTGCGCCCCTGACCCTGTGAGTAAGATGATAAGCGGCGATGGGGTTTCGGTCAAAATCAAACTTCCACCGGCCTGACCTGACCTAGTGGGAATCTGAATATTTTTTTCGGGCAGCCTAGAGTTGTCACTTGAATTTCTGATCGCCTTGTTAATAGTAAACGGGAATGCCATTCCTGCCTGTTCAAAAAGGCCTGCAATCTCTGCCTCTCCACTGTTCCACTTACCCTTGAATAAGGCCGGACCTGTGCCGGTTTCAAATTGAAAAATTAATGAGTCCAAATCAGCCCGGA
>REDT01000282.1 GCA_007693295.1 Balneolaceae bacterium | reverse complement strand
ATAGAGAGGGCCAAAGCACTGCTTCGGAAGAACAGCGGCGGGGTTGGCTTGTTAAGCTCAAGATCTACAAAATAGAGGGGGTGAGGGAGAGAGGGAGAGAGGGAGAGAGGGCCGAAGCACTGCTTCGGAAGATCAGCGGCTGGATTTTCTTATTAATTTAGATCTAAAAAGCAGAGTGAGTGAGTGAGTGAGAGAAGGAGTGATGGGGAGAGCCCCGAAGCACTGCTTCGGAAGATCAGCGGCGGGGTTTTCTTATTAATTTAAGATCTGAAAAGCAGAGTGTATGAGGGAGAGATGGAGTGATGGAGTGATGGAGAGAGGGCCGAAGCACTGCTTCGGAAGATCAGCGGCTGGGTTGGTTTATTTACCTCAAGATCTAAAAAACTCTGTGCTATCTGATTTTTAACATTGGAGGCTATTTGATCAAAAACGGAAGCCGAGGGATGCTAATTTTATTATCGGCCGGGAAACGCTGAGAATGGTTTACAGGTCTTTGGATGAACACCTGTACATTCACAGCCCCAATTCGTAATGCGTATCAAAATCCCTAATGACAATTTTGGGATGAATGAGTTTTTGCACCAAACTATACGTGCCGAATTTCGTCTAACATTATAAGAGACTCCAAAATTTGATACAATATGGAATTAAAGACAGATGAAGATTTGAAATGTAATTATTGTGGAGGATAGAAATAATCTCATTTGTATAATACGTTTGGCGTTTCAATCCCCCTTTGAATAATGTTTAACTATTATTCAAAATCATCTAAGAAAAGATCATGCTAACAACATCGATGCGATCTATTCATCAAATACCTCTTGTTTTGATGTTCCTTCTGATCTTTGATCCCGCAGTTTTAAATGCTCAGGAATCCTCTTTTCCTTATTCTGTGCGCCTGGAACAGGTATCGGTACCGGGACTTCCGGGATTTCACTCTTTTGCCTATGGGCAGCACGACGGCAAGTGGCTGATTGTAGGCGGCAGGACGGATGGAATTCATGCCAGGCAGCCGTTTGCCTCTTTTCCGCCAAATCATAATAATGATCATGTTTTTGTGATTGACCCTTTAAACGGTGAGTTTTTTGCAGAACGCCTGGACCCGCTCTCGTCTGGGTTGAGAGAACATCTGCAATCAACCAACATGAATTTTCACCAGATTGCAGACACTCTCTATATCATAGGTGGCTACGCGTTCAGCGAAACAGCCGGTGATCATATCACCTTTCCGAAACTCACTACAATCGTTATATCTGAAACCATGAACGATGTGATGAGCGGATCACTAAATGAGCAGAGCTTCGGACATCTTTATGACGAGCGATTTGCAGTAACCGGTGGGCAACTGGGCGAACTGAATGATAAACTGATTCTCGTGGGAGGCCATCGTTTTGACGGGCGATATAACCCAAGGGACATGCCAACTTTCAGGCAAGAGTATACGCATGCCATTCAATCCTTCCGGATCGATCATGCTTTGTCAGGTCCGGAGATCTCGTTCTACTCCAAAGTAGCAGATACAGATCACCTCAGACGCAGAGACTACAACCTGGTCCCTTATATGTTTCGTGATGGTGAACCGGGCTACATGATTTCAACAGGCGTGTTTCAACGTGGAGCGGATCTTCCCTTTCTCTACAACGTTGAAATTGGAAAAGATGAATTTTACAACCCTATTCCTGACTTTGAACAGCTTTTGAGCCACTACCACAGCCCGAAGCTCTCCTTCTATACAGAAGAGTCCGATGAACTGCATATGCTTTTTTTTGGCGGACTTGCACAATTTTACTTTCAGGGTAATCGGCTCATTCAGGATGATCGTGTTCCTTTCGTTAACACGATCAGCAGGGTAACCAGATTTTCGGATGGCAGCTTTGCTGAGTTTGCACTGCCGGAAGAGATGCCCGGTCTTAAGGGGACCAGCGCAGAGTTTATCCCAAATCCTGATTTACCAAAAAATGAAACCGGGGTCATTCTGATGGATGAAATTGAGGCCGGTAAACTGCTGGTCGGTTATATTGTTGGTGGAATCGATACCCCGATCATCAATCCCTTTGCAACCAATCAGTCAGATAGAACCAGTGCAAGTACTACCGTTTATGAAGTGTGGCTGGACCCATCGGCCTCTGAGAACAAACCGGTTAAACAGATACGGGATGGAGCTATTCTCTATCCAAACTATCCCAATCCTTTTGATGATGAAACAACGATACATTTTTCTATTGAACAGGATAGCATGGTGGATCTGGATATCTTCTCAGTAGATGGCAGAAAAATAGCCATACTGATCTCATCAGTAGTAGAAGCGGGTGAACACAAACTTTCATTCAGTGCCGAAGATCTGGCGAGTGGTGTCTATATTATCCGCCTAACTGCAAACGGATTAACAAAGAGCCGTGCCATTACGATCGTTCGATCAAAGCAATGAATGGATCGCTATGCGATGATTTCTACGATTCTACGCCGATGAGTTCCCTCCACCTCACTCTTCATTAATAAAAATCTCCTCAACAGGCTTTCCAAACAGGCTGCTGATATTGAACGCCAGGGCCGAAGCACTGCTTCGGAAGATCAGCGGCGGGGTTGGTTTGTTAAGCTCAAGATCTACAAAATAGAGGGGGTGAGGGAGAGAAGGAGAGAAGGAGAGATGGCCGGAGCACTGCTTCGGAAGAACAGCGGCCGGATTGGCTTTTTAAAGTCAGAAATGTTACATCTCACGTTCCAAGCCTAACATTTCAAGCACTTTTTACTATACTATTACATGATGTTAAATTATGATTAACTACTATTACCCTATCATTAACCACCCAATAAAACTTAGATTTGTTCTGAGTAGGGTAAATCCCGTATGTTGGTAGTGTTGATTCAAAAATCAAAGCAGCCCATCCCAAATCAACGCCCACTTA
>REDT01000087.1 GCA_007693295.1 Balneolaceae bacterium | reverse complement strand
TAAAGTTTTTATCCTGAACTCAAGTTAGTTATGTAACTTTGCAGGACTATGAGTATAGACCAAAGAAAAAAACAGAGAGAACGGTTGCCCCTGATCAGCATGGCGATTATTCTGGCCGGCCTGATCCTGTTATTTTCAGTCACTTTTTTAACCTGGTGGAGCTTTATGCCTACATCTGATCAAGACTACCCAAAACCGGAATTAACAGCTGAACAGAAAACAATCACCATTCAGCTCGAAGAGGATGTTCGATATCTTGCTGATGAAATCGGTGAGCGCAATATGCACCGACCCGGAACCATGGACAGTACGGCAGCTTGGATAGAACGGCGATTTTTGGAGATGGAGTTTAGCCCTGTAAGGCATACCTATCAACTCCAAAGAGGTGTTTATAGCGGAAGAAGCGCAGATAATATTATTGTGGAAATAGAGGGTACTGAAAAACCGAACAGCATTGTGATTGTCGGTGCGCACTACGATACCGTTCCGCACTCTCCCGGTGCAAACGACAACGGTTCAGCCGTAGCTGCGCTGCTCTCTTTGGCTGAATGTTTCAGAGATAATCCGACGGAGAAAACGCTAAGGTTTGTTGTCTTTGCCAATGAGGAGCCTCCATTTTTTAAAACTGAAGATATGGGAAGCTATGCATACGCCCGCGAACTGCAGTCGAGAGGGGAAAACGTCACAGCTATGTTCTCCATGGATGGGCTTGGCTCATTCAGCGATGAACCCGGAAGCCAGCGCTATCCTCTTCCCGGAATTGGGTTCATTTATCCGGATAAGGCAAACTTCATTGGGTTTGTAACCCGATTCAGCGACATGGGTTTGATGAAGAGATCACTGAAGGCATTCAGGAAAAATGCCGAAATAAGTGCCGAAGGAGTTGCCATGCCGGGAATAGTGCCGGGCGTTGACTGGTCTGACCACTGGTCGTTCTGGCAACACGACTTTCCTGCCTTTCTGGTTACCGACACCCTGCCCTTTCGCGATCGCTACTATCACTCACCCATGGATACCCCGGATAAAATTGACTTTGAACGTATGACACTGGTGGTGGAAGGGTTGAGATATGTGATTATTGAGCTGGGATCCAACCGGTAAAAGGCCGGCACCATAAGCGATCGGATATTAAAATGAATAATTCATCCTGATTGGCTATAATCCTTAAACCTGAGTTCGATTAAGAATAATATCTTGATTTAGATGTTTGAAAGTCCCCTCCTTACACAGGAGGGATCATCTTTTGCACGCGTAGCGCTCATTTTTTACACGCGCAAGCGAAACGCAATAATCATCATTTTATAATCGACCACAGGTTTATACTACAATCCTAACAAACAAAATAGAATGCGCATCTACTATACTTTTCTGATTGGGATCGTTTTTTCAGCGACTCTGTCTGCTCAGTCACCTGCTGATATTCCCGGACTCACAGGCTTCCACACAGACCGTGTTGAGTATCAGCTTGAACTTGAACAGTTTTTGATAAATCATCATAAACCCTATACCTACCGTAATCACCTCTATCAGTTAACCAAGCATCCTCATATTGCCGGTACAGAGGAGAGCCGAATGGTTATTGAGTATATGAGTGAAGTAATGAGAGGTGCCGGACTTGAAGTTCGCCATTACGATTATGATGCGTGGATGCCGGAACCGGGTGAAGTAAATATTTCGTTGATCCGGCCAATTCGAATGCCTTTAAACAATCAGGAATATATCTACGATGAAGATCCATATTCATCTCATCCGGGATTGGTTCACGGCTGGAATGCGTATAGCGGTTCAGGTGAAGTGACTGCTGAAGTGGTTTACGCAAACTACGGTACCCGGGAAGATTTTATTCAACTGAGTGAAATGGGTGTGGATGTTAATGGAAAAATTGTGATAGCACGCTACGGGGGAAATTTCAGAGGCTTTAAGGCCAAGTTTGCCGAGGAAGCCGGTGCGGCCGGGCTCATTATCTATACCGATCCCGCAAATGGCGGCTATATGAATGGGTTAACCTATCCGGAAGGTCGTTTCAGCGACGAGAGCGCCATTCAGCGCGGCTCGCTGCTTACGCTCGATTATTATGGTGATCCCCTCACTCCATTTGAGCCTGCACTTCCACTGGATGGCGAGGAGTATGTAGAGCGCCTTGATCCATCTGAGGTAGACTTCCACACCATCCCTGTTGCGCCAATAGGGTATGGCGCGGCTAAGGAGATTCTATCGCGCATGAAAGGCGAACCGGTTCCCGGTGGATGGCAGGGCGGGCTTCCATTTACCTATCGCCTTACCGGTGGATCCGGTTTGGAGGTAAATCTGAGTGTGGAACAGCCGCACGACTTTACCCGGATTACGAACGTAATCGGAACCATAGAGGGCAGCGAACATCCGGATGAGTGGATAATTTTGGGATCTCACCACGATGCCTGGGGCTTTGGCGCCACCGACCCGAACAGCGGTACGGCAATGCTGCTTACCCTCGCGGAGAGCCTTGGGGAGATGGTTGAAAATGGCAATCGACCAAAACGAAGTATTATGATTGCGCACTGGGATGCAGAGGAGTTTATGCTGATCGGTTCTTCGGAATGGGTGGAACAGCTGAGGGACGAACTGAATGCCAGTGCCGTTCTCTATCTAAACGCGGATATGTCGGTAACAGGGCCGAATTTCAGATCCTCGGCATCACCCTCCCTGAAAAAACCGATTATCGAAGCAACGAAAGTTGTTCCGCACCCTGATCACGATCAAACCATTTATGAGACATGGATTACACCCGGTGCAGATGAGCCGTCGATGGGTAATCTTGGAGGCGGTTCCGATCATGTGGGGTTCTATATGCACCTGGGCATACCCTCGGCCGGGGTTTCCATTTCAGGCAGTGTGCCCATCTATCACACAAATTTCGATTCATTTCATTT
>REDT01000021.1 GCA_007693295.1 Balneolaceae bacterium | reverse complement strand
CGGGTTGGATTGGGTGCAGTAACCCTGACTTCCGTGGATCAAATTCTTGCCGAAAGAAGGGTCGAATTGGCTTTTGAAGGCCACCGGTTGTTTGACATCAAACGGACCCGTGGATCTGTCGGAGCTTTCCCATGGAATGCAGATATCCTTGTATTCCCGGTTCCACAGCGTGAGATGGATGCCAATCCTGCATTGGAAGGACAACAAAATCCCGGCTATAACTAATTGATTTAACTCAATAGAGTAGAGTTATAATCCAGAATAAAAATAAAAAAGCCCCGGAAATTCCCGGGGCTTTTTTATTTTATGCCATTCTAAAACCTGAAATAACTCCGTTTGCCATGCTCAAATCACTGCCGTTTATACTGCTGTTCATCGCAGGGTGTTCACATTCCAATCTTGATACTGATCTGTTGAAGTCAGATATCGAATCATACCTTTCCGGGCAGGATGGCACCTTCGCCGTCTGGTTTCAACATCTTGATAACCCTGACTTGCACTTTGCCATCAATGAAGACACCCTCTTTCACGCTGCCAGCACGATGAAAACACCGGTGATGATTGAGCTGTTTCGCAGGGCGGAACAGGGTGAATTTGACCTTTCCGATTCCATCAAAGTGGAGAACAGGTTTTACAGTATCGTGGATGGCTCAGAGTTTCAATTGGATTTGAATCCTGAAGGGAATGATCCATTTGAAAGGATGGAAGATGAAATGGCAACCATATATGACCTGAATCACGCCATGATTACCTATAGCAGTAATATTGCTACCAATCTTATTATACAGCTTGTAGGAGCCGAGGAGACCACCCAAACCATGCGTGAACTGGGAGCAGAGCATATTGAAGTGATTCGCGGCCTTTACGACATGAAAGCTTTTGACCAGGGTCTTAGCAACCGGACTACAGCCAAAGACCTGGGAATCATTTTTGAACGTATTGCAAAAGGAACAGCTGTAAGCCCGGAAAAGGACACGATGATGATTGACGTTTTAAAAGATCAGTTTTACAGGGATGTAATTCCGGCACGGTTGCCGGACGATGTGGTTGTTGCAAATAAAACCGGATTCATTACAGGTGTAATTCACGACTCCGGAATTGTTTATCTTCCGGACGGCCAGTCGTATATCTTAATTTTCCTGTCAAAGGATCTGCCGGAGAATAGGATTGGAACAGAAACAGGAGTTGCCGTTTCTGAGATGATCTATAAATCACTGACCGAAGAGTAATTTAAAGTGAACAATTTTTTTATGAATGAATTGATACAAATGGTAAAGAATATTTTTTCGCTTTCAGCCACTATTTTACTTCTAATTTTCGGTCTTGTGTTTTCGGGGTGCGGTGACTCAACCGGCAAAGACGGTTCAGAACAGTACACCAAAACTGAAGGAGAGGGGTCATTAATGATCATCGGAGGTGGCAGCCGTCCGGCTGAGATGATTCAAAGAATGATTACTGAAAGTGGCTTAGATCATGCCGGTTATGCCATCGTTCTTACCATGTCGGCTGCCAATCCGGATACATCGGGTTACTACGGCGAAACACAGTTTCGTCAACAAGGAGTTACAAATGTTCGGTCGTACGACTTGGGCAGAAGAGATATTGCAACAGAGAATGCGCTCGATTCATTGCAGAATGCAAGCCTGGTTTACATTACCGGGGGTTCGCAGTCACGATTCATGCGTTCAGTTGAAGAGTTCCCTGAAATTGGTACTGCGCTGATTAATGCATATGAAAGTGGAGCTATGATTAGCGGCACGAGCGCCGGAGCCTCTGTGATGAGCAGAATAATGATTACCGGGGATCAGCAAAACTATCCCGATTACACGGCTACATTTTACCACCTTGAGAAGGATAATATCATCACGGAAAGGGGATTGGGTTTGATTGAGGGAGTAATTGTAGATCAGCACTTTCTGAAGCGGGCCCGTAACAACAGGCTGCTGACCGCAGTGATGGAATACCCCAATCATATCGGAATAGGTGTTGATGAAGCAACAGCGGTACTGATAAAAAACGGACAAGCAGAAGTGGTTGGAGAAGCACAGGTTTTGGTCTATCAAAATCTCTCCGGAGAGTCAAAAGTAAATAATGGACGGCTGGGAGCAAACAATATCCGGCTCGACATCTACCTGCCCGGGGATCTCTTTGAACTGTAACGGGTTTATGGCCTTTTTCAAAACATATCAAGATTTTTTGAAACGGTTGTAAAGAGATTATCATTTAGATTAGTAAGTAGGGCTATCTTAGTGAGTAAAGAGTCTGTAAGAAACAACAGGCCTTAAAGTGTTCTACTGTTTATTGAAGAAAGAGTGACTTTTTCACAAAGTGAAAGTTTGGGAGAAGGTTGTTTCGTATTCAATCGCTAATTGCGTAATGTACATGCACATGTACATCTAAATGATAACCTATTTAATCATAGATCGTTATGTCTGCAAGAGAAACATCCGTCGATAATACATACCTATCAAAGGAAGAGCTGCAACACTTTAAAGAGAAGTTGCTTGTTGAAAAAAGAGAGGCAGAAGATGAAATCAGGAGTCTGGAATCCAATCTGTCTGAAGTAAACAAAAACTTCTCCGAGAGAAAATCTTCTCAGGATCATCACCAGGGTGATATAGCTACACTGGAAGAGAACAGAATCCGCATCTTATCAGCTTTGGAAAGAAACAGGGAAAAACTTGATCAAATTACTGTAGCTTTGGATCGCATCCACACGGGGAACTATGGAATTTGTATAAAAACCGGCCGTCCTATTCAAAAAGAGCGGCTCGAAGCAATGCCTTATGCCCTAAAGGCGGTACAAGCAAAGAATTAGAGAGAAACAGACCCGTCGGATTTTCATTATCACGATGAGGGAAGTTCGGTAATGCGTGAGAGTTTCGCAGAAAAATCCGACGGGTCTTAGTTA
>REDT01000121.1 GCA_007693295.1 Balneolaceae bacterium | reverse complement strand
ATAAAGCAGAAAAACCGGGAACACCTTATCAAAAATGTCAAAAATTGTTGGAGATGAATGGTAAAAGGTGTCCGGTTTGATTAAGAGTGGTGGTGTTTATGAACCGATCAGAAATTACAATCCTTCTTCAGGCCCACGCATCCGGTGATGAACACGCACTGGATGAGTTAATACCGCTGGTGTATAATGAGATGTACAACATGGCACAAGGCAGGTTGATCGGTGAACGCCCCGACCACACCTACAGCGCTACCGCACTTGTACACGAAGCGTACCTGAAGCTGGTGGACTTTAACAGGATCGACTGGAAGAACAGGAATCATTTTTTTGCAATTGCATCACAAATTATGCGCAATATCCTCGTTGATTATGCAGTAAAGCAAAATGCTCAAAAACGCGGTGGGAACAGGAATAAGGTTACGCTGGGCGAAAAGCATATGAAGTGGGAGCTGAACCTTGAAGAAATTATTTCCATTGATCAGGCTCTAAAGAAACTGGAGAAACTGGATGAGCGTCAGTCCAAAGTTGTAGAGTGCAGATTTTTTGGCGGATTAACAATTGAAGAGACAGCAAATACCCTGGGCATTTCCGAACCCACGGTAAGCCGCGACTGGAAAATGGCCCGGGCCTGGTTAAATAGAGAGCTTGGGGCAGAGGGCTAAGCGCTAAGGGCATAGCGTGCCGAAGGGTCGGCACCAGAAAAGCACTGGCATGCGCATAGAGTTGGTTGGTAATAAAAAGTGTAAGGGTTTATGAGTTTTTGGTTCATACAGGTACACAATAAAACAAAAACTTATTAGGATTAAATTATGGCAAATTCAGATTTGAGGATTTAGAAATTTGGGAACTGGCAGTTGAAATAGCGGATCGTCTTTTTGACATTGCAGAAAAATCACAACGTTTCAAAAATCATTAATACGCTAAGCACCATGCGCATGGCGCTTAGCGTAATCCTATGGATTACATGTGGAGAAAAATAAAAGAGATCTTTTCCGACGCCCTGGAGCTCGAGGGCGAAGAGCGGGTTCGCTATATCAAGAATGCGTGCAAGGGAGATAAAAAGCTGCTTGAAGAGGTGCAGTCTCTGCTTGATGCCCATGAAAAACCGGGCGTTTTAGATCAGACCATGAGTGAAATCCGGTTCACGGCTATTTCTGATGCCAAAATTGACCATATGAAAGGAGAGGTGATCGGGAACTACCGGATTATTAATGAGCTTGGCCATGGTGGAATGGGCAGCGTGTTCCTGGCTGAACGGGCAGATGGTGAATTTGAACAGCAGGTGGCGTTAAAGCTGCTCCGGAATGCCTTTGCAAATGAAGAGCAGGTGCAGCGATTTAAAAGCGAGCGTCAGATACTCGCATCGCTGAATCATGACCATATCGCACGGCTGTTGGACGGAGGGGTGACCCACCATGGCCAGCCGTTCTACGTGATGGAGTATGTGCAAGGTGCCCCAATCGACAACTACTGCAGAGATCATGACCTGGGGATCAAAGAACGACTAAACCTCTTCCTGGATATCTGCAGTGCGGTTCAGTATGCTCACAACAAGCTGGTTGTGCACCGCGATTTGAAGCCGTCCAATATCCTGGTAACGAACGATGGCCGGGTGAAGCTGCTCGATTTCGGCATCGCAAAAGTGCTGAATGAAGAGAGTGACGATGAGAATACCGCACCCCTCACACAACCGGGATTGCTTCCGCTCACTCCAACCTACGCAAGCCCTGAACAGATCAGGGGGGAACCGATCACTACCGCTTCAGATATCTATCAGCTGGGTGTAGTTCTTTACGAGCTGCTAACCGGCCGCCGGCCATTTGAACTGAAAGGTAAAACGCCGGGCCAGATTGAGAAGGTAATTTGCGAAGATCAACCCGCCAGGCCCAGTACGGTTGAGTATAAAGCAGCAAAACCTTCCGGAAAAGAGGATCAGTCAAAAACAGGGCAATCATTTGAAAAGCATCAAAACAGATGGACAAACCGGCTGAAGGGCGACCTCGATACCATTACCCTGATGGCTCTCAGAAAAGAACCGGAACGGCGGTATAACTCGGCCGAACAGTTTTCCGCAGATATAAAAAACCACCTTACGGGACGTCCCGTCGCGGCATATTCTGACTCTAAGCTTTATCGAACCGGTAAATTTATCAGCCGGCATAAAGCCGGTACAGCTTCCTCTGCGATCATTCTGCTTTTAATTATCGTATATGCAATCACCGTAACACATCACTCCCATCAGACGCAGGCCGCGCTGGATCAGGCCCGTGAGGAGGCTGAAAAATCGGAGCAGGTGGTCAATTTTATGCTTGGGATGTTTGAAGCAGGTGAACCACGTCTGGGGCAGGGAGATCAGGTTACCGCCCGTGAGCTTCTTGACAGGGGCCTTGAAGAAGCCAATATGCTTGACAATCAGCCCGAACTGCAGGCAAATATGTTTAATGTGATCGGCCGGGTTTATACCGGGCTTGGTCAGTACAATAGTGCCGCTGAAGTTCTGGAGGAGGCTGTTGAAATTCAGCGCCATCATTCGGATGATGATATTCAAATCGTCAGATATCTTACTGACCTTGCTGTTGCTTACACCCGACTGGGAAAATATGAGAGAGCCTATTCAATACATAGGGAGGCACTTGACTTGGTTAAGCAACAATATGGAGCGGATCATCCAGAAGTTGCAAAAACCATGCTGGCCATGAGCTCATGGATTCCGGTAACCGGCATAGCAGAGGCGGAAAATCTGCGGAAAGAGGCTCTCCGGATCAGGAAAGAGTTTTATGGAAACAATCATGTATTGACGGCTGATGCGCTGATGCAGGCCGGTAAAATTGAGCGAAGCAACGCCAATCCATTTCGCGCCATTGAGTATTTTGTAGAAGCACTGGAAATACGAAAAGAGGTGCTTGGTCCTGAACATCCTGATGTGGCCGAGAGCCTGACCTTTTTGGGGGATTTATATAATCTTTATGAAATTGACCCTGATCGATCAGAACGATATTACCGTGAAGCCCTTCGAATTCTTGAAGATATTCACGGGTTTAATAGTCATGAGCTTCTGCATGCTTTAACAGGACTTGCATCTCTTTTGATGGAAATAGAAGAGCATGAGGAGAGCCTGGAGTTATATTCTCGAAACCTTGAGATAAGAGAAACCGTCTTTGGTGACAGCCATCCCGCAACAGCTGAAGGATACGGGCATATGGGATCAGCGCTGAAAAAGTTCGGTGAACTGGACAGTGCCGCACACTACAACAGAAAATCACTTGAGCTGTGGAAGGAGTTACTCGGGCCGGATCACGTAACCATCAGCGGGGCTTCTGTGAGTCTGGCAAATACATTAACGGAAATGAAGAGGTTCGAAGAGGCTGAATCGTTGCTTGAGCGGGCACTTGAGATTCAAGAAGCCTACTATGGTGAACATTCAGGAGCACTTGTGCGCGGATCACTGGCCAAAATGTATAAACAGATGGGCAAGCACCATAAGGCAATAGAGCAGTACAAAAAGGCGATCTCAATTATGGAGTACCATAACGCAGAAGATCACTACGATACGAACCGTTTGGAAAGAGAGCTCGAAGAGCTGCTTACT
The DNA here is from genome assembly GCA_007693295.1 of Balneolaceae bacterium. Taxonomy (GTDB): domain Bacteria; phylum Bacteroidota; class Rhodothermia; order Balneolales; family Balneolaceae; genus Rhodohalobacter. The sequence continues at coordinate 10,732 of REDT01000121.1, read as the reverse complement.
GTAACAGATCTATAGAATCCGGGCAAAGCGGATTTAAATCAGGAACAGAAAGATCCATTCTGATAGAAATAACAGAGGCTGCCAAAAAGAGAGATCAGAAATTGTAGTAAAGCTCTAAATTTGATTATTCAGCCGACACCGGTTCCAGGATGTAAGACACCGGGTAGATTTCTTTTACCGGGAACCCACTTTTTTCAGCATGGTCATGGATCAGGTCTTCGTTTTCGGCAAGATAAACACAGTGTGTTCTGTTTTCGCTGACATATGAATGAACCCATTGTATGTCGGTTCCGATCTCTTTCAGGGCTCTGATCGACTGCAGTGCCGCAGCTTTACGGTCCCGCTCATCCAGTTTGTCAACTCCGGGTACTTCTCTTTCGATTACGTATTTAGGCATGACGGTAGGGATTAATTGTTGTTTGGTAAAATTGGGTGAGTCCGAGAAAGGAATAGACACTTCTTAATTATCTCCTTTCTCGCACACAGGTTTATATACATTTTGAGGTTTAATCAGATATCATTCGAATTCATGTCAATAGTGATCATAAATCCATTGCTGCCGCTTGATTCAAACGCTTTATCGCCTTTTCTGTAGGCCTGAATCTCATTGGGCATCATCACGAATCCATCGTGGCGCGGAGCTCCCCAGTAGATCACGTTTGTCAGAACGGCTGGTTCATCGCTCATTGCTGTGGCAGGATGCACAAGGCGCATCTCAGCAGCATTGCCGTTATCCAGAAGGGCTACAGCTTCCTTGTTGGTTGCATTCCAGGAGATGGGCAGATCTTCCAGCACTTGAAACGATTCATACTCGGCCGGGAAGAGGCTCGTCAGAATGGTTGAAAGGCCTTCACGCTGAGCTTCGGAAACTGCCGGGTCGAAATGCAGATTAGCCCAGTCGCCGGTACCGTCGCCAAAGTATTCACCCAGGTCGCCGGCCAGCCAGAAATGTACGCCTTCAAGGCTGGTATTGCCGTAATGCCCTGCATTTACAACCCAGGCCATATTAAACTTACAGTAGTGTTCGGCTTCACCGTGATCGTGGCCATGAGCTGCCGGTTCGGTGTTAAAATAGCACTGGCAGAACATGGGACAGGTACAGGCCTCGATAGCGGTTGCGTTGATCGACCATTCAACTGCATCAACCTCAAGTTCGGCGGTTTGTGAATTCTCTTTATCAGTTTGAGTCAATACAAATGCAGACCCAAACAGAAGAGCTATGAGTATACTTAATGTGGTTATTCTCTTCATAGTGATTTCTCCGGATTTGTTATCTATCACATAATCATGATTGATAAATTGCGATTTGATTAATTACTTATGCGATGACTAAAAGAAAAGTAGTCAGTTATTTACCTGTGATATGATCGGTATTTACCACTGCCGATATTCACTCTAATGTATAAAGCCGAAAACAGGAGAAGATCCTATCATTACAGGCGGGTATGTTGAAAATAAACCGGATGAACGATGGTTTTTCCCGGGCTTGATTGTTGTGACTTGTCTATTCCCGGAAAAATCAGACATAAACTCGTTGTACTCAAGGACGGATTTTGGAGTTGAAGTATATGGCCATTGACATGCAAGCCAATGACTTGCAATATATACCCATCATATAGTATATTTTTGATTCATTGAATCTGAACTCTCATCCGTTTTATTCAGAATTCAATTTGAAGTAAGACCGGCAGGTTTTTGTGTGTTTAGAAAACCGTTAAAAAGGAATAGAATCATGATCAAATCAACCATTGCATTTATCACCTTGTTCACTTTATTGACAATGCCGGTACTTGCCATGGCGCAGAATACCGCCAAGAACCCTGAAACCTACACATCCGCAGAAAACCTTGAAGAATATCTGACCGGGCTGTATTCAGAACTGATGAAAGAGTACATCCTGCACCATAACACCGACCTGTATGCAAAACACACAATGGAGGATTACCTGCTGGTTGTTGAAATCGGCATTATTGAGGACCGTGAACTAGTGCTCACTACTGTGGAAAACCTTGATTTTACGTCAGTCACCATTGAGAATGAAGAATTTCTGCATCATGGAGACACCGTTGTGCTGATCGGTACAAAAGATATGAAGGGCAGAATTATGGGCTACACAATCGACGCGACGATGCGCTATATGAGTGTATTCGTGCAGGAGGAAGGCCGGTGGAAGATGCTCTCCGGTTCGTTTTCTCCTGTGGTGCATCCGGGTGTGCTATATGGGGAGCCGGAAGAGTCCTGAAAATGGCAACTGATTTCTGCATTGGGGAAAAAGGGTTCTTGGCTATTCGGATTTACAATCCCTCCCAGGTGATCGGGGTGGGCATGCGTCAGGATAACTGCATCGATACTCTCAGGTGAAATTCCGGCCGCCTGCAGTCCATAAGCCAGGAGGCCGTCATTATCACTAAACATCTCATAGGGAAATTCACCCGATCCGCTGTCTATAAGGATCCGTTGGTTTCCGTTGTCGATCAGGGCAGGGCTTGCCTGATAGGGATGCCAATCAGAAGGAATCCGGCGGGAATGGAAATATTCTTCACGCCTCTCCGGATCCGCATTGAAAGCAAAGATCTCGGAGGGCAGGCGAAATGCTCCGTCGTTGAGCACGGTTATTTCTACATCGCCCATAGAAAAACGGTAGAAGCCCGGAGACCGGTGAAGGGAATCATCAATGTTACCATTTTCGCTTTTCGCCCTGCTACATGAAGCAGCGACGGGCATGAATGCTGTTCCGGCAAAGACAGCAGCACCTGCGCGAATAAATTTGCGGCGGTCCATGTTGGATGTATGAGTGTTAGTTTTCATGGTGGTCGCTAATTTTTTTGTGTTGGTGGGTGGGAGCTTGAAATTCCCTTATAACTATTAGCCGAAAAGAGAGGTGAATTGCATCATAAGTTAGCCTTACTTCGAAACGGCCCGGTTTATTGTGCGACGTAATAACTACCCGGGCAAGTGGATGTTCCTCTACCACATTCTGGATCATGAAGACCAGGGGATGATGGGGGTGCTGGAAGTGAAGTAAACAACCTGTCAGCGTGCCGAACGACAGAGAGGTTCCTGACAGCGTCGTTGGTTCTCCTGCCCCAGGTCTTATCTGACACAAGCAGTTCTACTACGCCAAGCCTGCTCTACGAAGCCTTGGCGTAGTGAGGCTTCGCAGACCAAGAACGCTTTCGCCAAGCTGAGATTCAGGCGTATGCTTTTTACATACCCCAACTCTTTTCAATCTGTACAATCAGAGAGTTATAGCGCGAATCATCCCGAACCGGCCTGAGAACCTCGGGGAAATAGTAACGGCACATCGGAGTGGTGAAAGGGCCAAATTTGTCCGTTTTTTCAAACAGGGTAAAAGCTTCATCATAGTTGCCCATGGCAGATTCAACCAATCCGGCGCAAAAATAATCCTTGCTGTTTTTAAGCTCTTCGAGCAGGGAGTTTACCTCTTTCTTTTTGCCCATCGCAATTTTCGCCAGCGCTAAAACCGCCCAAACTTCAGAAATAACCGGAGAACCCTTTGGGACTATCAATTCAAGGGTTTGATTCAGGATAAACTCTGCTTCTGAATATTTTCCGAGATGATATAGACTCAGGCCCTCCATGAATAGTGAAAGGCTGAACTCAGGCCGGATTTTTCGGGCACTTTGCGACTCATCCAGAGCCTCTTCATACAACCCGTTGGCAAGGTAAATAACTCCCAGAAAAACCCGCGTATAGGGTGAGAGGGGATCCAGCCTGGCTGCCCGTTCTGCCGGTTCAAGTCCACCTTCAGCATCACCCAATATCATCCTGATCCATCCAAGCCAGTTGTAAGCCTCCGGGTAACCTGGCTGAAGTTCTATGCACTTCTCAAGAGCCTCGACTGCCTCCGGGCCTTTCTGGTGACAGGCGTGATATATACCAAGTGAACAATGTGTCTCACCCAGGCCGGGATTAAATTTCAATGCCTTATGTAAAGCCTCTAAGGGATCTGATTCTTCACCAACGGATGCATAATTATACCATTTAAGCAGCACAAGGGATTCCGCAAGGCCGGCCCATGCATTGGCATATTCAGGGTCTTTTCTTAGCGCTTCCCGGAAAAGACTATGTGATTTCAGAATACTCTGATCTGTTCTCTGACTAAGATGCGATCTGCCCTGTGTATATAAAAGATACGCATCGAGGTTTTTCGTAGGTTGTTCATCTACCAGATCTTTTTCAAAGGATGTCAGTTCAGATCGTAGGCTGCCGGTGATTTTTCCGGCCAGTTCACTCTGTATATTAAAAAGATTATCAGCTGTAAGTTTCCTATCGTACGTTTCAGCCCACCTGATCTGTTCGGACGCGGTATCAATGAGCTGGACAGAAAGCCGAATTCGGCCGACGATCTGTTGAACGACTCCTTTTATTACTGTTCCCACACCTAATTTAAGAGCAATCTCTTCAATGGGAGCCTTCTCATTGCTCAAGCGCCGCGTTGAATCGCCTGAAATGATCGTTAGATCGTCAATTCTCGATAGTTTTGTGATCAGGTCATTTTGAATACCATCGGTAAATGGCGTGAATTCTTCCTTATTCACATAATCGATGAATGGAAGAACTGCTACAGCTTTTTTATCGGGCTCCGAAGTTTTATTGGCCTGTTCTTTTTCCAAACCCCTGCTTTTATGAATACTGTTTAGAATCTTGTTAAAATGCGGATCCTTTTTGATTGGCTTCAATGTTTCCCTGTAAAGATGGTGAACGGAAAGAGTTTCCCAGTCATCCCAATACTCAACCTGTTGAAAGTGCTCCAGTGCCCGATCACTGTTTCCAAGAGCGGCATAAATCAGACCTGTAGAAAAAATATCTTCTTTTTCTTTCAGTTCATTCATGATCTGATTGGCTTTATCTGTCTCATTATTCTTTATATGGCAAAGAGCAAGCGTGGCAAGAGGCCCGTTCCCGGCCCAAGGGGTTGACAGGTCTTGAAGCACCGGTATTGCTTCTGAATACCTATTCAATTCATAAAGCGCCAATCCGTGATAAAACGTGGATGTACCCCAATCGGGCTGAAGTTCAACAGCACGTAATGCTTCAGAGAGAGCCTTTTCGGGATAACCATTGTACAGGTATGAAACGGAAAGATTACTGACCGCTTCGGGTGACAGGGGATTTAGATTCACCGCCTTTTTGGCACTTTCAAGAGCTTTTACAGGCTGCCCCAATAGCTGGTAGTTCCAGCTCAGCCAGTTGTGGGCTTCGGCATAGCCCGGCTGTAGTTCAACGGCACGGTTCAGCTCGTGTATGGCAGCCGATCCCCGGTGCCGGTTAGAATACAGCAGGCCCAGTGATGCATAAGCCTCTGCCAGGTTTTGATCGAGATCAAGAGCACGTTTAATCGCCTCTTCGGAGCGGGGCAGTGTTTTATCTTTCTCTGCGTATCCGTAATCATATTGAAGAGCAAGTGCATCTGCCAGGCCTACCCACGCCAGGGCATGCTTTGGGTCTTGGTCAACAGCGCTTTGGAAATAGTCAACAGCCTGCTTTATTCCCTTATCGGTACGCTGATCGAGCTGCCTGCGGCCGTATGTATAAAGCCGGTGAGCTTCCAGGTCATCCGTTGGCGCCCATTCAGCTACCCGTTTTCTTTCATCCGGGGTAAGATTTGCTTTCAGGCTGTCTGATATTTTTAAAGCCAGCTCACTTTGAATGTCAAAAAAATGTTTAGCCGTAAACTCTCTGTCGTAGGTTTCTGCCCAAATATGGCGGTCTTTTTTTACGTCGATAAGCTGAATATTCAATCGAACCCTGCCGCTTCTGAACTGAATGCTTCCTTCAACAACTGTTCCTGCGCAAAGGTCAATCGCAATACGGGGTATCGGTTTTGATCTGTTCCGATACTGCAGTACGGAAGTTCGTGATATAACATTTAGCGATGATACACCGGATAGCCTTGTTAACAGGTCATTGTGAAGGCCGCCGGCAAAACTGGATGTTTCTTCGTGTTTGCCAAGCTCTTCGAATGGCAGAATTGCGATTGTTTTAAAATCAAGATCCGCTAAAGCATCATCATTATTCGGAGCTGCCAGAGGTTGAATAATTTTTCCTGAAGCCTCTCCAAGATCCTGTATTAGCTCATCCATAATCTCCCGGCGGTTTAGATCCAGTTCTTGCTGCAAGAAATCTGCATGATTTCCGGCTTTTCGAAGCGCATCAGCACGGTTGCCCGTAGCTGCAAGAACGTCTATTAGTCGCTTTACAACAGGAGTATCGTATGGAAAAGCCTCACTTCGCAACGTCCACCAACGGGCGGCTTCTTTGAGATTCCCGCGTTTTTCATCTTTTTCTGCAAGTGTTTCCAGTGCATTGCCATAACTCTTCCGAAACCTTTCACGCTCCCGTTCAATCCATTGATCAAATTCCGGAGAGGCACCTGATACATGTAACCCCTCGAGCAGATCACTGCGGTAGAGCTTTACGGCTTGCTGCATGTCGCTTTCATCTATCAGGGATTCAAATTCGAGGGCATCGCAATAAATTTTTGACCTGTCAACTCCGAGCTCCTCAGTTCCACGGGTAATGAGGAGCTCATCTCCCAGTGTTTGCCGGATATGGTACAACAGGTTGCTCAGGGCATTTCGGGCACTTTTTTGTCCTTTCTGCGGCCATAGTAACGGAAGCACACGATCCCTTCGCTGCATACCCCGGGGGCGATTCAGAATCAGGTAAGAAAGCAACGCGAGCCGTTTCGGTCCGGCAAGAAAAGAGTGCTCCAGGTTTCCGGCGGTACCCCGTAACTCTACCGGGCCAAGTATTTTAAGCTCAATCATAAACGAAAAAATTAATTCTCTTAGATCCCAATCTAAGACATAAAACGGAGTTGGCAAAGAGAGCCACAATATATTAGAGCTGAATTGAAATTTTCAGCAAAACCAGAATTGATCATGAGTTATTCTACTTTTTTATCTAAATCTTTAACCAAGCCCTTTATAGCCGTTCTGACGGTCCTATTCATTTATGCCGGCTGCAGTGAAATTCCAAACACTACAAATGACGCGGTACTTTCAGGACAAGAAGTGCATTCGGAACTCAGCAGTGCATCCCACAGCTCTCCCAATGTTGTTGAAGTGATCGCCAGGCATGAAGGAGACGAATACATTTTTGAACTATCAACCGACGAAATTCCCACCGGCTGGACTACATTCAGGCTTATCAACGACTCCCATTCCACTCATTTTGCATACCTGGCCCAGATACCCCAGAATGCTAAAGATGGCGCGGTAGAAGATGGAGCTGAACTGCTTGATTACTGGATCAAACATGTCACCAATCCGTTCCAGTTTTTTATGGATGGGCTTCTTCCGGAGAAAGAACTAAACTTTGAGAATTTTCCCACTAAATATGAAGATACATTTTTCCCTCCATGGTTTGGTGAAGCATTGCCCAGCGGCGGACCCGGGTTTACTTCAGGGATGACGACTTCTGAGACAACAGTCTATCTTGAGGAAGGTGAATATATCGTGGAATGCTACGTGAAAAATGCGGTGGGCGATTTTCATTCATATCTGGGCATGATTGAGCTGTTAAGTGTATCGGATGAATTTGGAGACGGAGAACACCAATCGCCGGCTTATACCCAGGAAGTTAGCATTTCCTCTGAAAACGGAATTGAGTTTGACCGACACATTCCGGCAGGTGAGCACACATTTAAAGTGACGTTTGAAGATCAGGCTGTTTATGAGCATCTGCTCGGTCACGATATTAACCTGGTCACACAGGGGCACGGAATGAGTGCGCCGAATAAACTGAATGACTGGATGAACTGGATGCTCCCAAATGGACTCGAGTCGAGCAGCAGTTCTGACCTTGGCCCGCAGAAGTTTCTCGGAGGAGTACAGACCATACTTACACCGGAGATGCTCGCCGGAGAGGAAAAAGCAACCGCATACTTTCACGTAGACCTGAAGCCGGGACGCTACATCTGGGTAGCTGAAGTGCCTGACCCAAAATCAAAAGGAATGATGAAGGCCTTCACTGTCTCACAAGGAGCGGGTCGTTAAGTAGATCATTAATGCATGGGGCTTTTGATCTAAAGGCTCCATGCTAATCTTAAAATATTTCCAGTCTCGAAATAAAAAAGGCGAATATTTTGGAACCTGATATCCTGAAATGCTTTGTTCGGTTGTGGCCTTTTAAATCTTGATTGAAGACACAAAACGGAGCCTTCAAAGAGTAGTTTAGCATATTGATGTCAAAACCTGAATTTTTAAACTAAAACAAAAGTAGACTATGATACCCATAAAACTTCTAACTCGACCTGTTAACCAGTTTGCCATTTTTACACTGTTCTTTGTTTTGTTATTTGCAGGTTGTGTTGAAAATAATGAAGAGGCTACTAATGCTGACATTGACGGTGTGATAGAAGTGACAGCTATGCACGACCATGTCGAAAATCTGCATCTGTTTGAATTGAGCAGCAAAGAAATTCCGTCCGGCTGGACAACATTTCAATTCAATAACGCCTCACCCGTCGATCATTTCTTTTTAATATACCGGGTTCCTGACGAAGGTATTGAAGCCGCTTATGCGGCCGGTGAACCTCTACTTGATCACTGGTTCCAGGGAGTTACCGAGCCGTTCCAATTGGAGTTTAATCCATTTGTAAAGGGTGATATCGATTACGGGGAGTTTACAGATAATTTGGTGGGTGCCATATTGGAAAGAGCCCCCTGGTTTTTTGATCCGGGTGCTGCCGCTATGGGTGGACCGGGATTTACAGCCGCGCGGGCAACAAGCAAAACAACCGTTCATCTGCCACCGGGTGAGTATATAGTTGAATGTTACGTGAAAGATGAAAACGAAGTATTTCATTCATATATCGGTATGCTTGAGCAACTGACCGTTACCGGGGAAGATTCAGAGATTGAGAAACCGGTTCCCACAAGCAGGATGACAATCTCCTCCACCAATGGAATTCAGATTGATGAAGAATTACATGCAGGAAATCACACCATTGAAATCATTTTCGAAGACCAGGATTCTTACGCTCATCTGCTGGGGCATAATGTACAACTGGCAAAATTAGCAGATAAAAATGATGAAGAATTGTTACGTGAACTGGCAGCATGGATGGACTGGAGACACCCCGGAAGCCTTGTTGACCGAGCTCCTGGCGAAGTAGAATTTTTGGGTGGTACAATGGAGATGACAGAAGGTGCAACTGCCTATTTTCACGTCGATCTCGAGCCCGGCGATTATGTGTGGATAGCAGAAATACCCGCTCCGGCTAATCATGATATGCTAAAGACGTTTACAGTTGGAAATTGAGGTTCAGAAAACCGGAAGCTTTAAATAGGATAGAAATATTAAATTATTTAATCCCTCATGTATAGAACAGGCATCATTGGCGGCGCCGGATATATCGGAAGCTATATCACAAAAACGTTTTTGGAAAATGGTTATAGGGTTAAAGTGTCAACAACAGATATTTCGAACAAAAGGAAATATGTTCACCTGGAAAATCTTCCAAATGCATCCAGACTCGAAATAACTGAGTCCAATATTTTGGAACCTGATTCACTGAAAAGTTTTATTGCAGGATGTGACATTTTGATTCATAGCGGAACACCGTTTCAACTGGATGTTGAAGATCCGCAAAAAGATCTTTTTGAGCCGACTGTTAACGGGACAGAGAACGTATTAAACATCATTAAGGAAGTGCCGTCCATAAAAAAAGTGGTAATGCTCTCTTCAGTGGCCGCTTATAATACCTCCTTTCCATTACCCGCTGAAGACAGAAGCCCGGATCATCTTTACACGGAGGAGGATGCTCCATTTATGCATGAAGAGAATCACCCCTATTCTCACGCTAAATTTTATGCCGATCAAATCGTGCGGGAATTTTTGGAATCACAACCGGAAAACGGCTTTGAGATTGCAAGCCTGTATCCGACTTTTGCAGTGGGCAAGCCTTTGTCAGGCCGGCAGGATTCAACATCTGTAGGGTTGCAGTACATGTTTAAAAATCATCTGGCTCCCAACTCTTTTATGGAAATGCTATATAAAGAGAATGTAGAGTTTGCGATGGTAGATGTTTTAGATATTGCTAAAGCTGCTTTTAAAGCGGCTACAACTGACGGACTACATGGGAACTACTTTTTAAGCAGTGAGAGCTGGAAGGTTTCTGATATCTCGAGGATGCTGAATAAAAAAGAGCCGGTTGATAAACCTCGAACGGTTTACAGCAACAGTTTAGCATCAAAGGACTTAGGTGTTGAGTTCACTTCGCCTCAGGTATCTTTAAACCAATTTGAAAATGAATAAATCTTTGGTCTTTTTTAAATAAATAAGGAGCAAAAAAATTAACACGCTAATAAAAATAAAATAAGTGATATGGTGGCATTATCATCAGGGATCCAAACGAATGAGAGGTTCCTGACAGCGTCGTTGGTTTTCCTGCATATTCAACCCTCCAAAGTACCTGCACTCTATCACTATTGCCCGGCGCCCGTCAAGCTCTGCCAGTTGATGGATGGACAGTAATTCATCTAAATCCACGTTACTTACCCAGCGTAACCTATTGAAATCAATGATCTAATCGAAATAATCAGCGGGTTTTGACAGATCAAATCCATTTTTCCGGCTTTTAAATACAGGAGGCAAAATGCGTTAATACATAAACAAACAAAGAGGTTACTATGATATCTTTGAAGTTTTATTTACCGTGTATTTTCATAATTCTGATATGCACGTCAATATCCTGTACCAA
>REDT01000005.1 GCA_007693295.1 Balneolaceae bacterium | reverse complement strand
TCTCCCTCTCTCCATCTCTCACTCTTTTTTCACATCACAAACCAACCCCGCCGCTGATCTTCCGAAGCAGTGCTCCGGCCATCTCTCCCTCTTTTATTCCCACATCTTGAATTTAATAAGCCAATCCAGTCGCTGTTCTTCCGAAGCAGTGCTTCGGGGCTCAGTTTTCCTCATTCCCCTTTGCAGATACATGGTATAGAAAACACTCCGGTTATTTCTTTCGAACAGGTAACTCTCTTATCCTGATTCTTGCTGATTCAATAATAACTACGCTTCCCGATGTAATCACTTCCTTCAGTTGATCAGATAAATTTATCTTTAATAATTCAATCTGTTGTACCGGATCTCTCTCCGCTCCTTTTCTGAACAGAATTACCGAAGGTTTTTTATGGGGCCAGTTTGCTAACAGCCAGCCAAAGTCAGTATCCGCTGAAACGATCGTTCTGTCTTCTTCGAGCGCCTTATCAAAGATTGCCTGATCTTCCGCGTGCTGAAGGCCAATCTCTCTAACATGCACAGAGTCGTGCCCCAATCTCTTTAATCCTTCCGAAACTGCAATAGACAGTGCGTTATCGATGAGAAATTTCATTCCGTCTTCGTAAGCGGCAGCTCTTTTTCACGAACAGATTCTGCGGCAAAATTCAACGCCTCTTTGATATCTTCCTTTTCAAGATCAGGATAGTATTCAAGAATTTTTTTTTCGGTCATTCCCTGTGCAATCATAGTAATAATAGTAGCTACAGGTATCCTGAGGTTCCTGATACAAGGCTCACCGCCCATTCGGTTTGGATCAACTGTTATTCTATCATTCATGATTTTCTCCTTTATACGCTGTAAAATAGTCATTATTCTGTCGATTTCTATACCAAGCTGACCCCATGCAAAAAAAACGGCTTCATCAATTATCGGATGAGTGTCCGATATCAGCATTCGGTAAATACGTTTTCTACGTATCGTATTCACGACTTCCTACGATACAGTCATTAAATATTCGGTTGAAGACAAAGAAATTGATCTTGACACAAATGACTTTCAGATGGGAATTCCAATCTCTGAAATTTTACCTGTAAATATTTTTGATCCGAGAGTGTATGAGCAATTTGCACCTCCCGAAAAATCTGATTCTAAACAGAATCAGGATTGATCTGCCTGGCCGATCTTGTGTTCACCCACTTTCTCCTTCATTTATTTCAAGATCTTGAGTTTAACAAACCAACCCCGCCGCTGATCTTCCGAAGCAGTGCTTCGGCCCTCTCTCCATCACCCACTCTCTCCCTCTCTCCCTCTTTTATTCCCACATCTTGAGCTTAACAAGCAAACCCCGCCGCTGTTCTTCCGAAGCAGTGCTCCGGCCCTGGTCTTCGAAGCCTTGGCGAAGTAGACCCTCACCCACTCTCTCCCTCTCTCCTTCACTCCTTCACTCCTTCACTCCATACTCCATAAAAAAATCCCCCGCTTGTTCAACAGGGGATCTACGCTGATAATCAAAAAACGACTCACCGGATGTTACTTATCCAGAATTTCTTCGCCTTTGGTTTCCACATCCTTAATTTTGTTGTTCAGCCTATCCATCAGTCTCTTCACATCTTTATCGTGGCCCATGTCCTTCAGTTTAAACATGATGAGCGCGAGTGCGAAGAACGTTTGTGGCCAGAGGCCGATAAAAATACCCGTTCTCTCTGCGTGTGCGTTCTCCTCGGCGTCTGGGCCTTTCTCTGTGTACCACGCAGCTACGCTGGCCGCAATTGATGTAAATCCAAGTCCCGCTGCAATATATCCTACTTTATCTAGCATAATGATTTCTCCTTTTTTCTGTTTTAGTTAGATGGTTATACAGGTAAAACAAAGAAACAGATAGCATCGTTTGAAAAGATGTACGTTTCCTGCGGAAGTGATTTTCTCACCACCACATCGCTCAGCACTTTTTGAATAAGAGTGCACCGGAAACATCGGCAGATCGAAATACGTGAACGCTACATGCAGAAACCGTAATTGGCAGAGAGAATCTACTTTTTTCTCCCGAAGTGCAGAAACCCAACCAGGCTCCAGCCTGCCATAACCACTGCCGAGAAAATCAGAACAGGCACTGCTCCAAACTGGTAAATGAGAGGAACGCTGGCGGCTGTCATCAATCCACCCCCTACAAATGGCTCGAACAGAAGCTGTTTATACCCGAATGCCTCCATGGCCCTGGCATCGCCCTCCGTATCAACAATTCGTATGAGCATTAGTCCGGCGGCCGTCATACCCATAGACTGACCAAAATCTCCTATCCCTCTCTCTACCCAGTTTTTGGGGATCATTTTCGGCGCAATTACCACAAAGGCAAAGATATTCCAGGTAATGCCAACAACAGCGAGCAGAACAAACACCTCGATATGCGTGCCAATCACCTGAAGAGATAAACTGCCGATGGCTGCAACGATGAGAAAGTCGAGAGCGAGTCCCTGAATTCGGTTGATGGTATTGCGGTCGATGATGTTGTAATTGTCAAAACGATCCAGGAAGAGCTGAACGATGATGCCTCCAACCATTGCAAGCGGGAAAAGCGGCAGGTAGGCGAATATTTCAAAACCGTCGTTTGCCCCCCAGCTTATGCTTTCGATATAGATAAAGAGCTCCAGGAGCCCCCATCCCAGCAAAACGGCAAGGCCGGCTACACTTAAGTGAAAGGCGAGTGGCTCGATGGATTGAGGACTTGTGGTGAGCCATCCGCTCTCTTCCCTGTCTTCAGCTTCGATGATGCCCCGCAGCTGATTTTCATCAAATTCCTCCGGGCTTTTCAGATAGTTCGTTTTATTTTTTCTCACCATCCAGTTAATAAGGGCAACCCCGAATATCACACCGCTTACCACACCTACAGTAGCCAGCCCCAGCGCCAGGTCAACGCCCTCCTCGAAGCCCAGTTCGGAAAACGTATCTGCCAGCCCTGCACTTGTGCCATGCCCCCCTTCAAATGCAATTT
>REDT01000006.1 GCA_007693295.1 Balneolaceae bacterium | reverse complement strand
TCACTATTTGAGCAAAAAGAGATTGGCGGACTCACCCCCTGTCCCCCTCTCTTCGAACCGCCCACGGCGGATTCGAAAAGAGGGGGAACTCCTGAATGAGTTTCTATTTCGAAACTGCAATTCAATTTCTAAACCTGCTACGAAGTTCCCCCTCTTTGCGTGGCCGTTCAGTCGCCGTACAGGCGGGTAGAACGGTCACGAAGAGAGGGGGACAGGGGGTGAGTCCGCAAAGGTGAGTCCAAAAAAAGCCATCAACTTTTGATTCTAAATTCAATAGTTTGTGCAGCATGATGAGCAAACTTCAATATGCAGATATAGCCTTTCCCACAGCCGTGCGGCAGGTGTTTACTTATGAAACCCGAGATGCGTCTATACAGCCCGGAATGCGGGTTTGGGTGCCGCTGCGCAATGTATTTGCCATAGGGATGGTGGTTCAGGTTCACGATCGCAAGCCGGAGTTTGAAACGCGGCCGATAGAACGGATTCTCGACGAAGAACCAATCATGAACAAAACCATGCTTCAGCTCACCGAGTGGATGCACCGTTTCTACTACTGCAGCTGGGGCGAAGCCATTCAATCGGCGCTTCCTGTGGGTTTAAACTTCACCTCCGAAAAACGCTTAAAAGTCAGAAAGGGCTTCAAAGGGGAGATGAGCGAAGTGGAGCTGGAATACCTGGATGAGATTGCTGAGAGCGAACTCACGCTGAAAGAAGCGGAAAAAAGGTGGCGCGATGGGAAAGGAAAAACATTTTTTAAAAAGGCACTAAAGCAGGGGTGGATTACCGTTTGGGAACAGCCGCGGCAGAAGGTGGATTACAAAAAAATTAAACACTGGAAAGTGGCTGACTCTGTTGAACCGGAAAAAGTACTTTCTCTGCTTGACGAAAAGGAACGAGAGAATAAATGGGTGAAAGCGTTTGAAAAACTTTTGGGGATGAACCTGCCCCTGCCTCACCGTGAGCTGCTTGATGATGAGATGTTTACCACATACACTCTCAACCGAATCGAAAAGGAGGGGTGGATTGAGTCGGTGGATCTGCCGGTTCAGAGCGAGTCCATCCACAATGGAGTGCATAAACCGGATCTGATTAAAACACTTTCTGATCAACAGGAAGATGCTTTTCAGCAGATTAAAGAGGAACTCGATGCCAGTCGGTTCAAAAGTTTTTTACTGTTTGGAGTGACCGGCTCCGGCAAGACGGAGGTTTATATTCATGCCCTCAAACATGCACTTGAACAGGGCAGAGGCGGGCTCGTTCTGGTTCCTGAGATTGCACTTACCCCACAAACCGTTCAGCGATTTTTCCAGATATTCGGCGACCAGATTGCCGTACTTCACAGCCGGCTCAGTGAGCGCGAGCGGTTTGAAGCCTGGCAGAGCCTGAAGTCGGGTGAGAAGAGAATTGCGATTGGCCCCCGCTCGGCAGTGTTTGCTCCGGTGAAGAACTTGGGCCTGATAGTAGTGGACGAAGAGCACGACACATCTTACAAGCAGTACGATCCCGCACCGCGCTATCACGCCCGCGATGTTGCGGTTATGCGTGCCCATATGGAGAATGCCGTTGCGGTTCTGGGGTCTGCAACTCCCGGCATGGTTTCTGTTCAGGCGGTGAAAGAGGAGAAACACGAATTGCTGCATCTGCCTCTGCGGCCAACCGGTACGATGCCGGAGGTTGAAATACTGAATATGATTGAGTACAAATCGGCCATGCGCGGACCTCTCACGGTTGAACTTTATGAAGCCGTTGAACAATCCATGAAGCGAAATGAGCAGGTGATTTTACTGTACAACCGCCGTGGATTCGCCTCATTTATGCAGTGCCTGGATTGTGGTCATGTTCCGCAGAGCCCCGAGAGTTCCACCAGCCTCACCTATCACAAGAAAAAAAATATATTGCTCGACCACTACAGCGGGTACTCACGGCGGGCCGATACGCAGTGTGAAATGTGCGGATCTTCGAACCTGGAGACAAAAGGCAGCGGAACCCAGCAGGTGGAAGAGGAGGTGGCCAGGCTGTTTCCCGAAGCGCGGCTGCTGCGTATGGACCGCGATTCCACATCCGGTAAGCACGGTCATCAGACGATTTACGAAACCTTCCTCTCGGGGGGAGCTGATATTTTGATTGGTACTCAAATTGTGGCCAAAGGTCTCGACTTTCCGAATGTTACGGTAGTGGGTGTGCTGAATGCCGATACCGAACTGGCGTTTCCATCCTTTCGTGCCGGAGAGAGAATGTACCAGCTTCTGAGCCAGGTGGCGGGCCGTGCGGGTCGCGCCGAGAAGCCCGGCGTGGTGTACGTACAGACCTGGAAGCCCGATCACCCCGCTATCAAATGCGCTAAAACACACGATTTTAAAGCCTTTGCCCGGCATGAATTGGCCAACCGGGAGATGCTGCTCTATCCGCCCTATTCGCGGATGGTGGTGTTTCAGTTTAAGAGTCCGTCGTGGAGCAAGGTGCAGATGGTGGCCGATAAATTCTGTGATGCCATGCGGATCGTAACGGGCGATGAAGTGGTGATGGGCCCTTCACCCTCGGTAATCGAATGGATGAACGGTCAGTACCAGTGGGAGGCCAACATCAAGCTCAGCCGCGAGTACAACGCCCATGCTGTTGAGCGTCTGATGAATCAAATCTTTGCAAAGTACGACTCCATGAAACCGAAGGGTTCCGGCGCGGTGAGAATTAACGTAGACATAGATGCGGTGGAATGATCCGTCGGATTTTTTCTCATCAGAAGCATCACCATTATTCAATGGCTGCTCGTTCTCGAAGTGTAATCCGACGGATCTTGTGTGGTGTTTATGGAAACAGGCAACGCAGGGTTTGATCTTACTATGAGTTGGTAGTTATCAAGGCGTGACCTTGGATTCGTTCTGCGGAGCTGAAGCGAACGGTTTCGGGAATTCACAGCCTTGATTTTTCCCCATTGGGATGCCTTTGGCATGGTACTTTTGCGCCGTAGGC
>REDT01000220.1 GCA_007693295.1 Balneolaceae bacterium | reverse complement strand
CGGCGTTTTTCCGGTGCGTAGTGGAGCTCATCTTTTCCACACGAAGCGAAGCGTAGTGAAATCTCCTTGTTATCGGCAGGAGCCTTTTAGAAAGTTGTACAAACCAGACCTTCGCGTTAAGTGCCACACTGCGCGTGGCGTTTAGTGTGCTTCGCACGTTGAGGGCGTTGTTTAAGTTAGTCCCCATTACAAGGCTCCTCTTTTATCCCACGAAGCGAAGCGCAGTGAGATGTCTCGACTCCATGCGGAAAAGCACCGTCACGCGGAGCGCGTGACTCGACAAGACAACCTCGTTTTAAATAAGAAGACCGGCGTATCAAATTCTGTGGCATGCAACACCCCTAGTAACGCCGGTCAGCAGGAGGATCACTTACTCCGTGACCGGATACCCGCCAACTATCCTACCATCGCTCTTGTCATGCTGACGAATCCCGACAATGTTTTTCTGTCGGGATGAGGAAGTATCTCTTTTTTCTATTTCAAAATGTGTTTACAGGTTAGCTTCTAATGGGACTTTGGAGTTAATTTTACTTATCTCACCCCGAAAAAAGTTCCTTGTGGGCTTATTTCACACTCCAACAACATCACTCCTTCTCTCCATTAGAACAATATCCCGCCAAACTCCATCCAGCTGGCCCAGTTTTTCCCTCGTGCCTACGATGCGGAAACCCACTTTTTCATGAAGTTTGATGCTGGGGTGATTGTCCGCAAAGATCCCCGCCTGAAGCGTCCAGATTCCACTCTCATCCGACTGCCTGATCAGTTCTTCCAGTAGACGGGTTCCGATCCCCCTTCCCTTTGCCGAAGAGCGGATATAAACACTCACCTCTGCCACGCCGCCGTACACACAACGCCCAGACACCGGGCTCAGCGCCGCCCATCCCAAGAGCACATCTCCTTCTGTCATCACCAGCCGTGGATCTGCAAGATGTCCCTGATCCCACTTCTCCCAGGTCCCTGCAGAGGTTTCAAACGTAGCCATCTTTGTGGCAATTCCCTCTTCGTAGATCTCTCTGACCTGTGGCCAGTTTTCAGGATTCATTTTGTGGATCGTCATTTTGATTTGTGAAAGATCTGGCAGTTGACAGTTTGTTACACGGTTACACGGTTACACGTTAAAGGTTACATGTTAACTAAAAACGTCAACCTATTTTAGGTATCAACAGAACCTTCAACCTTCAACTTTTAACAATTATTATCCATCAATCACAACTCCTCTTCCCTCACCACCTTCTCCAGCTCTTCGTGGCTGATGCCCAGTTTTACTTCCATCTCCTCAAGGGTGATGTTTTTGGTTTCGGGCATGATCTTCCAGACGAAGATTAGCTGAAGCACCATCATGAATGCGAAAAAGGCGAAAATGGGCCCGCCGCCGAAGATACTCTCGATGTAGACGAAGTTACCCGCTATGATGGCCGCAAATATCCAGTGGGTGCTGCTGCCAAGCGAGTTCCCAAACGAGCGAACCGCGTTCGGGAAAATTTCGGAGATAAATACCCAGATCACCGCACCCTGTCCAATAGCGTGGGACGCTATAAATACGAAGATCAGAATGGGCACGATCATTCCTACAAATGTTTGAGTAAAAAAGGCGTATGCTATGGCAGACAGTGAGATGATGTAACCGAATGATCCGATATACATTAAAAATCGCCTGCCGAACCGGTCTATCAATAACAGCCCGAGCATGGTAAAGACCAGGTTCACCACACCCACTCCAACGGATGACAACAGCGCGGCTTCGGCTCCCATACCGGTCAGGTCGAAAATACGCGGTGCAAAGTAGATGATAGCGTTGATACCGGACACCTGATTGAAGAAGGCAAAGAGAAAAGCGAGCAGAATAGGGAATTTATAGCGCTTGCTGAAAAATTCACTCAGCTTGGCCGCCCGGCCCGGTTGCAGGTCACTCGCCTGAATAGCTTTAACCGATGCATCCACGGTTTCAGGATCAATAAGTTTTAAGATAGCCTTCGCTTCTTCAACCCTGTTTTTGGCTACAATCAGCCACCTCGGGCTCTCAGGGATCAAAAACACAAAGATCAAAAAGAGCGTAGCCGGAACTACTTCCACTCCCAGCATCCATCTCCAGGATTCGATATCCTCGGTTCCTATCAAATAGTTGGAGAAATAGGCGACCAGGATGCCCAGTACGATGTTGAACTGAAAAAGAGCGGTGAGCTTTCCTCTTTTATCGGCCGGTGCTATTTCCGAGATATACATCGGCGCCACTACGGATGAAGCGCCGATACTCAATCCGCCAATAAACCGAAAGAACATGAGTGAGTAGACTTCAGGCGCCAGTGCCGAGCCTGCAGCCGAGATCAGGAAAAGCGCCGCAATCCAGATCAGGGATGCCCTTCGGCCGAATCTCTGAGCGGGTATCCCTCCAAAAAGAGCTCCGAGAATCGTGCCATAGAGCGCCATGGCGATAGTTTGCCCGATCATGATGTCGCTCAGTTCCCACATCAGCTGGATGTTCTGCTCGCCCCCCGATATCACAGCCGTATCAAACCCGAAAAGAAACCCGCCTAATGCGGATGTAATGGCCCAGAAAAAGATTTTATGTTTTCTCATGCTCCGTTAATTAATTCCAGATAGATTTTAATGACCAGAAATCCAGCCCGGCCAGGCCCGCATTGCCCCCTTCTGAGAAAAGGATCACATCACTGCTTTCCGGATCGGGAAAGATCCGGTTTGTGATTACAGCTTCACCATCGTTCACAAACACTTCCACCGACGACCAGTCCACAAAAATGTGAAGCTTCACTTTGCCATCAATCAGCCTTGCAGGGGCATCATTTCTCTGGGCGAAACCATCGTTAAAATCATCCTGCCCTGAGTGGGTTCTGTCTACAAATACAGTCCCATTAACCGCATCATAGCCAACCAGGGTCTCCTCATCATCTCCGGCCCTCAGTTTTAATCCAACAGTCTCTGAATCGCCCGGATCAAGCTCAACCAGGATCTCATAAGCCTTTCCGGAAATACCTTCCCCTGCAAGTGAACGGGCTCCTGAAATCTCACTGTTGTTCAGTGACACATGCGAATCCCGAAGAACCTGAAGCTCTTCAACAGGTCTTTGAATGACTTTTATCTCATCATCAATGGTAATCAGGTGAATGGATCGCGGAATCGACATGGCGCTTCTCCAGGGATGGGTTGGAATCTCGTTGGCGTAGTTCCAGTTGTTCATCCATCCCACCCACATCCGGCGTCCGTCTTCCTCGGGAATGTCTGTCCAGGTAATGGCGGCATAAAAATCGGTGCCATAATCACCCCAGATAACCTCACCGTCTGATATGGTCTCGTCGGCGATAAACTCGGTTCCGGTCCATTCGCCTATAAAATATTGCGACCCTGACCCACCGGCAATGGCGCCGGGATTCATATCCACATGAAGCACCCACCGGATATTATTGGGATCACCGTCTACAGCAAGCGGAAAAAGATCCGGGCATTCCCAGATGCCCCCAACGGCTCCGGCAGGACCAAAATCGCTCAGGAACTCCCACTCTTTCAAATTATCGGAGGCATAGAACTGCACTTTATGCTGCTGAGGCAGCGCCACCACCATCACCCATTGCTCTGTCTTTTCGTCCCACATAACGTTCGGATCGCGGAAATCGGGATCTTCATACTCCAGAACCGGGTTGCCCTCATACTTGGTGAAAGTTTCCCCGCCGTCGATGCTGTATGCCAGCGACTGGGCCTGCCATGTGGATCCGTCGGGCCGTGTATAGTGGCTAGTGTAGACAGCAATCAGCGGAGCCCGCGTGCCGTCACCAAAACCGGATGTGTTGTTGTGGTCGACCAGTGCGCCGCCTGAGAAGATTCCCTCTTCTTCCTCCTTTCCATACGGAATGGCTACCGGACGATGTTCCCAGTGAACCAGGTCTTCACTCACGGCGTGATTCCAGCTCATGTAGCCCCAGGTATTGCCAAACGGGTTGTATTGATGGAACAGGTGGTATTTTCCTTCATAGTACACCAGCCCGTTCGGATCGTTCATCCAGTTGATACGCGGTGTATAGTGATATTGCGGGCGGTATCGCTCCTGGAAAGTGACCTCAGCATCCATATGCTGATTAATCAGGTTTTCATCATAGGTAACCTCAACTTCAGCTTCTCGGTCGCAACTGACGTGCAGCATCAAAATGGATATGAACAGCAATCTTATAATCCAGCCATTATTTAAAGGTGTCATACAATTAAAGATCTATTTAATGTTTAGATATTTCCTGTTCAGAAATATTACTGAAGAATGAAAGCTCATTGCGTAAAAAAGAAATCCCCAATACAAAGTAAAATGATCTCTGACCCACATCGAAGAAACCCGGTTAGCTGAATTTTACCCTGATACAAGATCCCGATTTAATAATGATGAATATGATACATTCTGATTTAAATGACAAAAATCATCTCTGATAGCTTCTTCAGTTCGATTTATATATCAGGTTCCTGAATGTCGCCATTCTCTCACGGCAATCACTACGTGGGAAGGGGGGATTTTACAGAAGAAGGGAGAATAATCTATAGGGCGCAGATTATTATTAATACCGATATTTAGATAGCTTAAATCAATTAATATCATCCCCATTGCCCCTTTTTTCCATTGGGATCTCTTCGAGGCATCAAACGGAAAAGCACCGGTTAATTCAGAACATTACCATCCCGGTATAAACTGCATGCCAAAGTTCCCTCCGCGATCAGGCCTTTGAAATGGATACGCATAATATACTTCCAAAATCAGAGCACCAAACAGGTTGAAGCGTGTGGAAACGCCGGCACTGAAAACAGGTATTCTCTCTTGTGATCTTCTTTCGAATTTGAAAACCGGAGGCTCATCTTCATGCCATGCCAACCCTGCATCAGCAAACAGAGAGAGTTCAGTAGGCAAATACCGGAAAGTGAACAGTCCGAACTGCGGGGTGCCGAAGAGAGGAATTCTCAGTTCAGCACTGGCAAGCGCGGAATGTGTACCTACCAAACGATCAATAACAGGACAGTTATCCTGATCAGCCGAACACTCCTCAGACCTGAAATCGAAGAAGCTGTATCCGCGAACAAAGTTCATGCTATTGGGAAAACCGATATATTCAGTGGAAAACGGATCATCAATATCCGCATAATAATTACCGCGGTGAAGGGCTCTAAAAGCAATAGTAACCGGATCTAAAAAATAGTAGCGCCGGAAATCCGCCATAGCCTGCACAAAATTAACCGATCCGATCAGTGGAGTTACCTGATAACGTTCACGGCCACCGAAAATAGGCGAAGTGAAACCCGGCAGGGAGTAATCGACAACATAGGCCAGGCTTGGAGTGGCAAGGAATAGATTGTCCGGATCCTCAATATCCTCTCGGGTGAAACGACCGGTTCCCAGGAAAAACCTTTCCAGTTCATAATCAAATACATACCAGTTGACCCCGGCTGTTGCTTCAAACCTGCGAGTTTCAGATAACGGAAACTCCGTGATAAATGCGGCCTGATGAATTATGATTCTCTGAATAAAACGATCCAGTACTCTTTCCCCCTCTTCTTGAACTATTCGTGAACGGGTAAACACTTGTGGTACCCGGGATATAAGCCCGCCATAATTGAGTCTGCTGCGTCGATTAATGTAGCTCAGCTGTCCGCCTATATCCCGAATCCTTCCCCGGGATTCAACGACCAGGATGAGATTGTTATCGCCAAGAAGGTCGCTCCACAAAAACCCAATCCCACCTGCAACTTGTGCCCCAAAACCGGGTGTAACACCGACTCCTATATGCCCGGGAATGATCTGGGTTAAACCCAATCTACGCTGATGATCTTCTATATCGAATTCCGTATCAGATGGCAGTAATCCTTTATCAAAATCAGCCAGGTAGCCGGCTATAATATTTTCATCAAGTGCGGCATAGGGAGGTAGTACACGCTCCTGAGCATCCCTGTTGGCCATGGGTTCTTCAATTAACTCCTCCCCGGTATCATCGGCCCTTAATCGGTGGATATTGTACTGATCTTTTGAAAAAATGGAGAACATCAGGTCTCCGGTTTCCCTGGAAACCGTTAGCGCCGGAGACTGCTCGGTAATCCCGGTAATACCGGTCATGACATTCGTTATGCGATACACCTGCTCCGTTTCAAGATTGTAACGATAAATGTTGGGTATGCCATCCTGGTCTGATATGAAAAAAAGGCTGGTATCATCCGCAGAGAAATGGGGATTGGAATAGGTTGCTTCGCCAAAAGGTGTAAGGTAGGAGATCTCACCGGTTTGCACGTCGATTAAGCCCATGCGGTTTGGACGAATGTCAAGCTTGTCAAAATCAGTGCCGTCCGGACCTCCATCGGTAACATACACAATGGTTTCGCCGTCAGAGCTCCACTGCGGTTCCATTGAGGAGTAAATGTCATCGGTAAGCTGGGTTGTTTCGTCCGTTTCGAGGTTATAAAGATAGATATTGCTGCGACCACCTATCGAGCCTGAAACAGCAATGGTGTTGCCGTCAGGACTCCACGCAGGGTTTTCCAGCGCAGGAGCTCCCCTGACACGAATGTTTCGTTCAATCCGGTCGTCACGAACATTCCATATTGAGATCTCATTATTCCCGCGGGCAAAAGTGATGAAAGCAACCCTGCGATTCTCGGGATCCCAGGAGCCGGCAGACGTCAGAAAACGAATATCATCCAGATGAGGATCTTCATCCACTCCACCGAGATTTGTAATCTCATCTCCTGTCTCCGCATCTGCTACTATAAAATCGATCCCGAATGGTATCCGGTCACGCAAATAGGATACATAATTTCCATCAGGACTCAGGGATGGAGCAAGATTAACTCGCCCATGGCCAAGCTCTTGGGCAAGAAGTTTCTCCCCGACCTCGTCCGGATGAGTTCGATTCTCAAGCTGAGGTTCATAATATTCACGCATGTGAGCGTGCCAGTCCTCAATCATTCGTCCGGAACTAACATTGAAAACTGAATCTACGGCAGCTATAGGCCCTACCGCACCTGCCTTAACAAAATAGGGCGTGATGGTTTCGTCACCAAAGATCCCTCCAATAAAAGCCAGAAAGGCATGGCCATATCGGTAAGGGTTATACCGTTGTTGGATGGCAATATCTTGAAAATCAGGCATGTTGTCGTTTAGCACGGCATCACGCATCCACATAGATGTTTGTGTATGGCGTCGTCCGAGGGAGAAGTATTCTGCCATACCCTCCACCAGCCATAACGGCAATTCATTCATATTGAGTTCCATCCTCCTTGCAATATCGAACTGGAATGAGTGAACAAGCTCATGCCCCAACACGTGATGGGTAATATTGTGGTTGGGCTGAATCGGCATAACAACCCTCTCACGAAGTGGTTCTGCAAGTCCTCTCACACCTCCGGGAATAAATCCGGGCACGATATTGGTTTGCCGAAAATCGGCATCATCAGCATAAAAAATAAGTGGCTTACGGTCTTCTTCAGCAAACTCATGATTTGTCACCTCGCTGATTCGCTGATACCAGCGCTCTGCCATTCGGCCAATGTCAGGAATGAATGGCTGCTTGTCTTCATAAAAGAGAATCCGGAAATGGTCGGTGTTGAACTCTTTGAAGTCGAATTTTTCGTACTGTACTTTATTGCGGCCAAAATATTGTCCAAACAAGTCGGGAGTAAAAAAAACGATCAGAAATGTCAGAATTGTCACTCCCTTGAAGGTGGCTAATGGATTCATTAGGCTTTCTCTCTTTGATTAGCGAGCAGAAACGGAAACTGCTTTTTCTGGACTCAGTATAGTTTGGCGTGTGCCCGGATAAACTGTTGGCTCTCATCTTATTCTCAAAATTCATGTGTTGAATCGTCAGAATAATAAACTTAGGGTACTCACTTATAAATACTTCTTGATGTATATTTAATAATAAATCAAAAGAGAATAAAATTCCACCCCGGCCTACTGTTATTCATTATCAATTCGGGTAATTCAGCCCTTATCTTGAGCTCGGGCTATAGATAAGAAAAGCCCTGAACGTCTCCATCCAGGGCTTTGAATACATTTAAATTGAATAAACGGAACTGTTACATCACCTCTTCAATCGGCGTATACTCCATATCGAAGGCTGAGGCAACATCTTTGTATACAATTTTGCCATTGGCGATGTTCAAACCTTTCTTTAGTTCAGCATCATCGGCCAGCGCTTTTTTCCACCCTTTGTTGGCAATCTGGACCGCATAAGGCATGGTTACGTTGGTTAAGCCCAGCGTGGATGTATAAGGCACGGCTCCCGGCATATTGGCCACACAATAGTGAACCACATCATCAATGATATAGATGGGGTCGTTATGCGTGGTGGCTTTGGATGTCTCAAAACAACCGCCCTGATCGATGGCAACATCAACCATTACGGTTCCCGGACGCATCTCCTTGAGCATATCACGGCGGATAAGGCTCGGGGCCTTGGCACCGGGAATTAAAACCGCACCAATAATAAGGTCGGTGGTTGGAAGCAGGTTTCGTATGGTTCCTTCGGTTGAATAGAGTGTTCGTACGTTCTTGGGCATCACATCATCGAGGTAGCGAAGCCTTGGTATATTGATATCAAGAATCGTAGTATTAGCTCCCATTCCGGCGGCAATCTTGGCTGCATTCACACCCACAATTCCTCCACCCAGAACGATCACATTGGCAGCAGGCACACCGGGAATTCCTCCCATCAAAACACCGCGTCCACCGGTAGCTTTTTCGAGATATTTAGCCCCTTCCTGAGCTGCCATACGGCCGGCAACCTCACTCATCGGAACCAAAAGCGGAAGCGAGCGATCAGCTTTCTCCACGGTTTCATAAGCAATGGCAATACATTTTGATTTCATGACTGCTTCGGTCAGCTCCTGGCTTGCTGCAAAGTGAAAATAGGTGAAGATAATTTGACCCTCTTTCATTAGCGGATACTCCACTTCGATAGGCTCTTTTACCTTCATGATCATATCTGCTTTTGACCAAACTTCTTTTACGTCGTCAATAATAGTGGCTCCGCGTTCAATATACATCTCATCAGTAAATCCGCTTCCCACTCCTGCACCCTTCTCAACGAGTACTTCGTGACCGTTTCTTTTGAGCTGAAGAACACCGCCCGGTTGTATGGATACGCGACTTTCGTGCGTTTTTATCTCTTTTGGAACTCCAATAATCATTATATAATCGGTTAATTTGTTATGGTAGATTAAGCGGGTGAAAGGTAGCAAACTTTAAACAAAAGTTTGGATAAACTTCTGTAAAAGAGCTTAAAGAATAAGCTTTATCAGCGTTTTCTGATGAAATGTAAATTGTATTAAACCGATCAGGTAATTCCTGGCAGATTACTTCTTCTTTTTCACTTCAACAGCTTTTTTCAGGCCTTTTTCGGTCAGTGATATATGCCCGTAGAGCAAGGGGCCGCCAATAGATTTGAGCTCTATCAGCTTATTCTCTGCAAGATATTCTAAATAGCCGCTCATCTCGTTCCGTTCATAGTTCAGAGATTTATTTACCTGCTCTACAGAGACTTTTTGATCCGATTCCATTTTACTCAGATTGGAAGCGACGATCAAGATCTGTTCACATTTTTTATTAAAATCATTACCAATAATCATAAACGGATGGTTTTATTCACGCTGAATTATCAGGGTTTCAGCTTATCAAATCGTTAACCATAGATTATGATATTGTTATCCTTCCTGAAGCCGGATGCTAAATTCGCTCGCATTTTGTGGGGTTTTATAATGGGTGAGTAACCGTTATGCAGATGCCATGGGTGTTGTACACTCTTTACCTTTCTGTTTCGTTTACTTGGAGTCCAAAACTTATGTGTGCTGCCAACAGGAATTTTTTTTGATTGAGAATAACAAACAGCGTAACATCCTGCCTGAATCTGCAGCACGATATTAATTTAGTTGTTAAACAACCCGGAGATGATCTCAAAAGAGATATTAAAAAAAATCAGGAAGCTTGAAATCCGTACCAAAGGATTGGTGAACAATATCTTTGGCGGTGAATACCAGTCTGCCTTTAAAGGACAGGGAATGGAGTTTTCTGAAGTGAGGGCCTACACCTACGGGGATGATATCCGCCAGATCGACTGGAACGTAACGGCCCGTAATGGCGAACCCTATATCAAAATATTTGAGGAGGAGCGCGAGCAGACACTCATGCTCTGTGTTGATATTTCACCCAGCGGCTTCTTCGGCAGCAGGTCTCAAACCAAAATGGAGTTATCCATCGAGGTGTGCGCCGTGCTTGCTTTCAGCGCTATTAAAAACAACGATAAGGTAGGGCTGGTTCTTTTCAGTGATAAAATTGAAAAGGTGGTACCACCTAAAAAAGGCCGCACCCATGTATTACGCCTTATCCGTGAACTCTATACGGCTGAGCCTTCAGGAACCAGAACGTCAATCGGAAATGCCCTCTCCTATGTGAACCGTCTTCTGAACCGGCGTTCCATTATTGTACTGGCTTCCGATTTTGAAGACCGTGACTTTGAGAAGCCTCATAAAATAACTGCACGTAAGCACGACCTTGTAAATTTAATGGTGCACGACCGAATTGAGGAAGAGCTGCCTGATGTTGGAATAATTACGTTAACGGATGCGGAGACCGGAGAGCAGCAGCTTGTAGATACATCCAGTAAAAGGGTTCGTGCCGAGTACAAGAAGAAAGTTTTGAAAAATCAGGTTGAGCTTAAGAATTACTTCCTGAAAAACAAGATGGACTCAGTTGATCTCTACACCAATGAGTCGTATATAAAACCACTCATTAATTTCTTTCAGAAAAGAACCGGGCGTTATTAGGGAAGAGTGAGATCGAGATAAACCTCACTTATCAGATCAGAATTGAGGAAATAACCGGCGCTTAATTAAGCGCCAAATTGTCTTCTTCCAATCGCAGTAGCTCAAGCCTTCGATCCATCTCTTCAACAAGTTCCATGAGTTTCGGCAGGTATTTATCGTCGAGAGACTCAGAGGCCGGCAGGTCTACGGTTACGGAATTGACCGGGCGGTCATTTACATACAACCTGTAGCACAAATGAGGGCCTGTTGCAAGTCCGGTTTGACCTACATAACCGATCACCTGTCCCTGCTCCACTCTAACCCCCGGCCGAATTCCCGGAGCAAATCCGTTTAAATGCAGGTAGGCTGTCTTGTAGGTACTATTGTGGCGAATTTGAACAATATTTCCATTTCCTCCGCGTCTTGCGGCTTCGGTAACCACACCATCACCAACGGCAATAACCGGTGTACCGGTCGGTGCAGCATAATCTGTTCCGTAGTGGGGCCGGTTCTGCTGAAGGATCGGGTGAAAGCGATTTCTGGAGAAACCTGAACTTACGCGCTGGTTATACCGAAATGGCGCTTTAAGAAGTTCTTTTTGAAGGCTGTTTCCGTTCTCATCGAAGTATCCCCGGCGTTCACCGTTATCGAAAAAATAGGCCCTGTACGTTCTGTTTCTGTGCTGAAATTCAGCCGCCTTGATGTCTCCGATTCCAATATATTCACCATCTGCATACAGATTCTCATATATCGCTTTAAAGTGGTCTCCCCTGCGCAGAGCAAAAAAATCAACTTCCCATCCAAATATGTCAGCCAGTTCCACGCCAAGCCGCTGCGAAGCGCCTTCTGCCTGAACTGCATCATAAAGTGACGTTGAAATGGTGCTTGCTGTTTGTGCCTGACGATGCTCAACCGCTACCCTACCACTTTCATGGGTTACCACATTATCGCTGTCCCACTTTATCGTTACATATTGAGTAAGGGATTGTCTCCACACAAAAGCAAATGCATCGTCACCACTCTTATAAACCCTGTATCTTTGCCCGGGAATAAAACGGTTTAAGTTTACAGCTCCCCTGGTCTGTTGCTGAATGGCATAAATAGTTTGAGGAGATACATTGTGGCGTCTTAGAATAATGTACAGGCTTTCATCTCTCCGAATCCTGTCATCTACCACATGAATGCCATCTATCACAAAACCGTAGTTGTCCCTTGGGGGGTGTGGTGGTATCTCTACAAGATTATGAATAGAAATGATTGCTTCATCAGATTCTTCCACTTCCGGCTTTACATCATAGAATGCAATGACGACAATGGTAAGAAACACAGCTATGACGCTTAATAGAACCTTCCGCATTCGTATTTTTAATTTTCTGGTTAGTAGTTTAAATGTGGCAGGAATTTGTGCCCAAAGTCTTTGTTAAAACAAATTAACAGAAAGATTTAAAGATTCATAATTTGAAAATTATCTTCAATAAAGGAGTTCAATTTTCGTTCTTGCATTTGTTATATTCCGGGATTACAAATTCGGCTATAAAAATAAAATAAATAATTTTAAAATCGTTCATCTGCGTGAAGCCATTTTCGCTTCTTTATCTTCTCCTTATTTTTTTCGCTTCTGTAGCTGCCCCGGCTCACGCTCAGACGGTTCATACCTATGTAGATTCAGATTCACTTCAGGTAGGTGATATTTTCGAGCTTACTTATGTGGTGGAAGGCGTCTACACCTCTCTCAGTTACCCAACTGAAGATCAGTTTGAAGATGATCTGGAGGTGTTGTCGAGACAGCGTTTTCAGCCGGCCGCAAACCGTGACAGCCTGGTTTACAGAATCCAGTTTTTTGGCACAGAGAATATCACCATTGCCTCAAAAGAGATTACGCTTCACCGAAGTGATACTGATACAACCCTGGAAACAAACAGGGTTCCTCTCTTTTTTAAAACGGTTTTGGCCGAGGGCGAAGAGGAGTTCAGACCTTTTAAACCTATTTTTGAATTTGCCCGCTCGCTATGGCCTTACCTTATTGGCTTGCTCTTACTGGCAATTGCCGGATACCTCTTCTACAGATGGTATACGGCCCGCGAAACCAAACCGGAGCCGAAGCCGGTGGTGCCGCCGCCGCCATTTGAAAATCCTTTGAAGAAACTCTTAGAACAACTCTCTGAATTGCCGGAAACATCTGCCCTTTCAGAAATGGAGGACTATGAGAAGTACTACATCCGCCTTGGAGATGCCATCAGGCTTTACATTAAGAGAGTTTATGAATTCCCGGCACTGGAAATGACCACGCGTGAAATTGTGCTGAACCTCCAAAAGGAACTCGCTTCAACTGAAATCATAAAAATTACCCGTTCGGTGCTGAATGAAGCCGATATGGTGAAATTTGCCAATTTCAAGCCCAGCAGAGAGCTGGCGGATAACGTATTGAATAAAGCGCGTCAATTTACTGAAACAGCAAAAGCCAACGACACCGAGAAAATTGAGTATCTGAGAATTCGGCATGAAGAAAAAGCAGTAGCATCCCTTAATGATACAGCACCACCAAAAGAACTAAAGGTGACGTAACATGACTTGGGATAATCCTGAATATTTTTGGCTTTTATTAATCATCCCCCTCTTCCTGGGATACCTTTTATGGCAGTTCTTCTCAAAAAGGAGTTCCTCATTAACGTTTTCATCACTTGAAAAACTGAAGGGCATCAGTGGAAATTACCGTGTTTGGCTGGTTTGGTTTACACCTCTGCTATATACCGTAGCATATACGCTTTTTGTAGTTGCCCTGGCCCGGCCGCAACTGCAGAATACAACTGTGGAGAGAAGCGCAGAAGGAATCGATATCGTAATCAGCATAGACATCTCCTCTTCGATGCTTGCTGAAGACATCAAGCCCAACAGGCTTATTGCAGCCAAAGAGGTTGCCGCCGATTTTGTAGAGAAGAGGGTGTCCGACCGGATTGGTATCAATGTATTTGCACGCGAAAGCTTTACAGTAGTTCCTCCAACCCTCGACTACGGCCTCGTAAAAAACATGCTCGCAACCGTAGATCTCGGCATGGTGCGTGATGGAACGGCTATTGGGATGGGAATTGCCACTGCTATTAACCGCCTCAGGGATTCGGAGGCGGAGAGTAAAGTGATTATTCTGCTTACTGACGGAATGAATAACGCCGGAGAGATTGACCCTGTAACCGCCGGAGAGATGGCGGCAGCTTTTGGAATCAGAGTCTATACAATCGGTATTGGCACACGCGGAACCGCACCCTACCCTATTGACGACCCGATTTTCGGACGCCGCTACCAAAACGTACCTGTTCATATCGATGAAGAGATGCTTCAGCATATTGCAAACATCACCGATGGCAAATACTGGAGAGCAACCGACCTGGAAGAGTTTATTGAAGTGTACAATGAAATTGACCGGCTTGAACAGACCGAAATTGAAGAGATTATCTATATCGACTATGAAGACCTCTACCCTTTTTACATACTGGCCGGGATCGGCTTTCTCCTTACCGGATTTATAAATGAACGTTTTATGACCCGTTCGCCTTTATTTCATCCTTAGAATGAATATCTTTTGAACCTTAGTTCGATTAAAAATATATCGATTGAGGTACTGAAAGTGAGGCTGTCCAAAAAAATGCATTTGATTTATGGTTGCCTTAATAATTAAAGTGTACTTCGTGAACCTTCGCGTCTTTGAGCCTTCGTGGTAATAAACAAGCCGGTTTTTGCCACGAGGACACGAGGTCACGAAGCAACACGAAGAATTTCTGCTACATCTATTTAAAATAAA
>REDT01000182.1 GCA_007693295.1 Balneolaceae bacterium | reverse complement strand
ACAGCGTTGATTTTCGACGCTGACAGAAACCCGGAAAAGCACCGGGAATGCTGTCAGGTCTTAATCCGACAATTCAACTGTATCCCCCTGTATATAAAGACCAATTCGATAATTTCCCACACGCAAGCGGTATGCTCCTTTCTCACCCTTGAGGCGCTTCAAGCCGGTAACTTTTTCCAATGAAGATGCGTTTTCAATCTTGAGAATAGCATTCTTAATGGCTTGGCGGACCTTCTTGTCTTTTAATTTGTCCAGATCTTTACTGAAATTTTCAAGAAAAATAACATTCATTCACCATCCAGTTTTCTCATCACCGTTTCTCTTGTTACGGTTTTGGATCGGTCAGTCTGCTTCATCAGAATAGTTAGTCCCAAATCCTCAACATCTTCTTCAGAAAGGCTTTTAGATTCAAGGCCCATTTTTTTGACCAGTTCTTTGATCAGCTCCAGATCGCTGCGGTTTTTGCTTTTGATGATAAGTGCTTCCATGGTCATGAATCTATCGTTTGTAGGTTCTTTAATGTACAATACCCGCCATCTACTTACAATGGATGCCGGATACTGTGCCAATCCGCCTAGATAAGCAAAGTGACTCACCACCAATAAAATCCCAAACTCCGGGTCATAACATTAGGCCAGCATGAAATCGAACATATAAAATCGAGATATTTTTCGTGAAATTTAAATACTGAATAGTCAAAATCTCTGCTCAACTACTCCTGGAATATTTACCGATAATGAAACTATTTCAATACTGTAATCTTAAGCTCATCATTTTCTTGCTCCTCGTGCAAAACTTTCGGAGCTTCCGACATGGGATTTTTTATACGAAAAGCATTTAAAGCGGGCCCAATCCGATTTAACCTCTCGAAAGGGGGTGTGGGTGTATCGGCCGGCGTTACCGGAGCACGACTGGGGCTCAACCGCAACGGAGCGTACGTTTATGGCGGGCGTCATGGCATATACTATCGTGAACAGTTGAATAGCGCTAAAAAGAGTGCCTCCAAAGCCGGAACTGTAGAGGAAGCAGCAAACCAACCCCTAAGAAGCCCGTCCGGTACTACTGACATATTTGTGGATACAGGAGTTACGTATCCCTCAGTCTATGATCTGATCGAGCCTCACCCTTTCCCTGATCTGAAAGAGATTTCAACGGCGTATAAAAATCCCCTGTTATGGATTTTACTTATACTTTCTTCACTCATCCCCTTCGCATTTCAGGAAGTACCCCTGCTCTGGATTATTCCGGGCGTGATTCTTCTGATTATTTTATACCTGTTTTCTAAAGACCGTAAATGGAGAGGAGTTGGAAAAGAGATGGTTGAAGAGCTGTCATCTCAATTTGAGAAAGCTCCCGGAGAGTTGTCGCTTAACCGCATGCACTCTTTTGTTGATAAGGCGCCGGCAAAATACATCAACCGTTTTCTCCCCGACCTCTATATCGTGATGCTTCAAATTATTCTTGAAGAGAACGATAATGCTCATGTTTTTGCCTTCAATAAATTTGAAAAACAGATACCGGTTTCGGACGAATTCATTGACCTGACCAAAAAAGCCATCCTGACGCGCAGAATGGACGCTGCTCTCCAGGACCAACTTCTGAGCAGTGAGGAGGAACAGGAGATCCGCGAACTTATCAAAAAGCTGTACCTCGACGATCAATTCATTTTTGAAGAGCTTCAATACCTCGACCTGGCATCAACGATACGGAAAGAGATGGAGTCGATGCTTGAAGAGACTGAAGCGTCCATACCCATGGTTCGGGGCGAGGTGTGCTACGCTGAATTTGATAATACAAGGCTGCTGGAAGAGCGTGTCATAGAGCGATTTCAGCGAGACCGGGTTCAGTACCGAAAAATTGGATATGAAGTTCAACTCGAGGGTAAACTGATCTTGACCGACCGCAGGCTGGTAATTGTGGGCCATGGCTCCCGTGAGTACAGAATGAACCAGATCCTCGATGTTATAACCGACCTGGAAACCAATATCATAGAGCTGGTGATTTCAGACCGGAAAAACCCCGTTTTCATAACGAATCCCATACCGATGCTGATATCCTCCCGGCTGGAGAAGATCAGGCAAGGACAAGAATAGCACAGGAAGCTACTTAACGGGGGGTTAAACAGGGTGCTTCTGTTTACTCTTCAGTAATTTCGATCTTCTCGATCACATCGCCCTGGCGAATCTGGTCGATTACATCCAGACCTTCCACCACTTTACCGAAAACTGTGTGATTGCGATCGAGATGAGAGGTATTATTTCTGCTGTGGCAAATAAAGAACTGCGATCCTCCGGTATTGCGCCCGGCATGAGCCATAGATAACACTCCCCGATCGTGGTACTGGTTCTCACCGTCAAGTTCACAATCGATCTGATAGCCGGGACCACCCGTTCCATCTCCCTTGGGACAACCTGCCTGAACTACAAAATCGGGGATAACACGGTGAAACGTAAGTCCGTCATAAAAACCGTCTTTTGAGAGTTTGACGAAGTTTTCTACCGTACCCGGTGCATCCTCCTCAAAAAACTTGACTTCCATATCACCTTTTTCAGTTCGGATTGTGGCTTTGCTCATATTTTTTCTGGTAAGTGTTAAAAGTTGACAGAGTGTAATTTGATTTGCTGAATGTATTTAGAAATCAGCAAATATGGATCGATTAATTAATTATGTTCATTCAGGGCAGCATTATAGCCGGAATCATCAATCAGGCCGGAAAGCTTAGAGATCACAACGTCTCTGAAAAGTGAGGCGCGCGTAAAAGCATATACACCCCCGTTTTGATCATGAACTTCAGTTGTGAGTTCAGCATCATCCAGGGAGAGCTCTTGAACACTATTTCTCAGTGTAATAATAAACCTGCCTGAGCTGTAACGATCCGCTGCTGAATCCTCCTCCAGTCCACGCCGTACTTGCTCCGCAAATTTGTCAATTTCAAAACGGAGATTTGCCATCGCCATATTTTCAGAAATCCTGACGGCGTCGGCATGCTCAGTAGCCGTTGCGTGCGAATACCCATGAAAAGCTGTAGTATCTGATGCTGATGCTATGGTATGATCATACCAATCGGGTCTTTTCTCTTCAATTCGCTCTGTTTCAATAGTATCATCGATTTCATCGTTTAGTGCAGGTTCGGTAGTTGCACAGGCGGAAATCATACTCAGGATCAGAATTAATCCAATAAAATATTTCATTGAATTCAATTAAGCTTGAAGTAGCCGACGGCTCCTTCTTCAGTTATAATTTTCAGTGACAAAGATCGGTTCTTTTTCAATGAATCGGTAATCTCTTTTTTAGCTGATGTCATATCGGTAAACTGTTGTCCATTGATCTCTTCAATTTCAAACCCTTCGCGCAGACCCCGGTTCCAGGCTTCGGAATTGCGCTCCACTCTGAACAGATAGAGGTTAAATTGATTGGGATCTTCAGGTGTTGCAAGCGCGCGTATGGTAAAGCCAAGCTCTTCAAACCGCTGCTGCTCTATGCCTCTGTCACGTCCATTTTCAGGTATTTCATCCCAATCATCCGGACCCGGTTCGATCTGTTGCTCATCAAAGAGTTCAGGCGCCGGCTCAGGCCGCTGCAGCTTATCGAGTATTATAGTTCGTTCAATCTCCTGCTTATCCCTCCAGATTGTGAGGGTTACGCTGTCGGCAGGGCGAAACATGGCTACTTTTTCCTGGAGCTGATTGGATTCAAAAACCGGTTCACCGTTCACTTTTAAGACAATATCCGACGGCTTAACTCCGGCTTTTGCTGCCGCACCGCCTTCGGTTACATTCATAATCATAACCCCGGCAACCTGGTCCAAACCTGCATTTCGCGCAATTTCATAATCAACAGATTGAATGGATACCTGCATCATTCCCCGCTTTACTTCTCCAAATTCAATAAGGTCGCGGGCCACTTTCAGTGCCAGGTTGCTTGGTACTGCAAAACCGTATCCCTGGTAGTTACCGCTTTGAGTTGCAATGGCTGTATTGATACCGATCAGTTCGCCGCTGGTATTGACCAGTGCACCACCGCTGTTACCCCTGTTAATGGCCGCATCGGTCTGAATAAAGCTCTCAATTCGAAGGGCATCATTTATGATCTGTACATCTCTGCTTAGTGCGCTTACAATACCGGCGGTTACCGTAGAGCGCAACCTGAAAGGATTGCCTACAGCAAGTACCCACTCACCCACCTCAATGCGATCAGAGTTTCCAATGATAGCTGATTGAAGGCCATTGGCATCAATCTTTAAAACGGCAAGATCGGTGCTGGGGTCGCGCCCAACTACCCGCGCATCGTAGGTGCGTTTATTATCCAGTGTAATTGTAATACCGTCACGAACCGCATCTTCAATCACATGATTATTCGTTAGGATGTATCCGTCATCAGAAATCACAACCCCTGACCCCACTGTTCTGGCTCTTGGGGGCATAAACCGCCGCCAAAATTCATTGTCGCCATCTTCATCCTCCTCAAATCGCTGATTTCGTGTAGAAACCGTAGTTTCAACATAAACTACCGTTGGGGTCACTGCTTTTGCTGCACTTCGAAACACAAACCGGTCATCAATTTTACTGAGATCCTCTTCACTCCAAAACGGCATGTCGCTTCGGTTCACCTCAGTTACCCGAACTTCAGCCAGGTCGAAAGAGAAAGAGCCCTGCCTGAAGAACATCAGGATCATCCCTAAAAGAATACCGATCAGGACAAGTAGTACACCGGAAAGAATTTTATCTCGAATTTTCATGTCAGTCTTTTAAAATCTGCTCAAATACAGCATCCGACTTTCTTGGCCTGATGCCTTCAATATGGTACCGAAAGTATCTATCTAAATACTCAATCAGCTTCGTTAGTTCATTTTTTTTAAAATCTTTTTCAAAAATGGCTGAATTCATAGAATGCAGCGATTCACGGACAAACGCAAATTGAAGAGGTGTTAAAAGTATCGCCTCACTCTCCAGTGCTTCATGTGATAACGTACCCGATACAATATTTATATACCCATTTCCCGATTCCGTTCCCGGCTGCTCATCAAATTGAAGTCCTATACCCAATAATTGGGCCAAACGTATCTGAATGTAGGGAAAAATTGCCCTGTTCACCTTTTCCCGATTGTTTAACCACGGCAGCATTTTCAAAAAGAAATTGAAGACAGGTTCGTTCACCTCATTATCGTGCAGCAGCTGTGAGGTAAGTTCGAGCGTTGTTACGGTGAGTGCCATCTTTTCAAGATCAACACGCAGCTGATCCAGCTTTTCAAGATAGGATGCATCTGAAAGAGTTTGAACAGACCGGCTGGTCTTCATGTAATAGATCACTTCCAGAATCTGGCCCGGCACGAGAAATGCCGCAAATTTACTTTTTGGCTTTCTGGCACCCTTGGCGATCACCGCAATCTTCCCGTGCTTCCGGGTAAACAGAGTAGCTATCAGGCTCGACTCCTGGTAGTCTATGGCTCTCAATACAATGGCTTCTGTTTTTGTAATCATGTTTCAAGGCACAAGGTGCAGGGTTCACGGGACACGGCGCTACGTTTAACGTTTCAAGCCTACTGCCTTAAAATAGCTGATCTATTCAAATAACGGTATGCATCCACCGTGCACCGTGTACCGTGTACCGTGTTAAGAGTCGTGTAGCTTATTTTTGTCTTCGAGGTACTGCACCATCGAGGGCAGGAACGTGAGAGCAGAAATCAGCGTCATGCCTATTCCCACCACGGCCATTATTCCAATAGACTGAAGGCCGGGGTGATTGGTAAAGAGCAGGCCTGCAAATCCCATCATGGTGGTAAGCGAACCTATACTTATATGCTGCCCTGTACTTGAAAGCACATCCCACATGCTCTTTCGGCCCTCGTCTCTGTAGCGATGGGCAAGGTGAACACCATTGTCACATCCAATTCCTAAAATTGCCGGCAGTACCACCAGGTTATAGAAGTTAAACTTAAGTCCGAAAATCAGCATAATTCCGAAAAGCCATGTCAATCCGATAATTAAAGGGATTAGCGCTATGAGAGCCCACTTCAGGTTTCTAAATGAGAACCATATCAGGAAAAATACTACAATAAAAGTAGCAATAACCATATATGGACTTTCAGTCCTCATCAGATCAAGCATGGATGCTGCCACAATTGATGTGCTCCCGGCATGGTAGGTTTTTCCGCTTTCAAGGGTAACTTCACCTATCTCCTCTTTAAAGGCGATCGACTTCAGGCCATCTGCAAGGCTCTCATTTGGATAGATAATGACAAACCTTCCAATTTCACCATCACGCGTCATAAATCGGTTTTTCAGAAAGTCGGGTATCTTATCTTCATCCAGTGGTTCTGTGGTTTGTGAACCCCTTCGCAAGATATCCAGATTCTCACTTTCCTGATCTACTATAAAATCGTTTTGAAGTAATCTGCGAACTTCTGAAATGTATTCCAGTTTAACTTCTGCAAGATCACGAGTGGGTGGAAATCGCTCCTGAAGAGCTTCAACTTCGCGGATCAAGGTTTCCGGATTGTCTCTTTTTCGTTCTCTCAGAATTTCAATGATTTCAAAAACATCATCATCTGTATCCGCAATAATATATGCCGGATTTCTGCGCCCCGTTTCATCCACACCGCGCACAAACTCACGGAATTGTTCATATTCGGGAAAAGTAGGCTCTAGATTTCCAAATTGGTATTCAAATCGCAGATTACCGGAAAAAAGAATGACCACTGCCGACAAAAGCAGTCCTGAAAAAACGATCGAACGGGCATAGGGATAACGCTTTATCCGTGAGGTTTTTACATACGATTCTGCCTTGGGATTGAGGATAATCCAGTTCCATTTTTCAAAAATGACCAAAATTGAAGGAAGTATAAAGAGCATACAGAATACTGCAAACAGAATCCCGGTACCGGCGATAAAACCAAATTCAGAAAAGCCTCTGAAATCTGCAAAAATTAACACAAATAGTGCCATTGCCGTTGTAATGGCGCTCACGAGAATTGCAGATCCGGTACGTTCATATGCCTGAAGAACACTATCTCTAATCGATTCCCCATCAGAACGGTACTCTATATACCTTGCGTAGTAGTGAATTCCATAATCAATGCCCAGGCCAAAAAGGATCACAAACAGCACCGAAGTCATCGTATTAAGAACTCCAAGCTGCAGATAGGTTAATCCAAAGGTCCACATCAAACTGATAAGCAGAGGAATACCAATTACCAATACCGGAACAGGCATTCGTATTACATGGGCAAGAAAAGGGTGTTTTTGAATTCTCTTGTCAGCGCGCCTGTAATTGATATACTTTTTAAAGAAGAAATAGAACATCACGAGCAGAATCACACTTGAAATACCAAGCCCGAAACTGTTAAAGACATCATTCATGATAGACTCAAACTCATTGAGATGTCTCTTAAGCCTGCCTCCAAACTGCACCTCCATTTCGGGATGAAACGATGCAATATCGTAGGATGCAATTAACTCTCCATACGCGTTAAACATATCCTCCAGATATCGGATATCGCTTTGTGAACCTGTTGGATAGAGGGTGAGGATTATGATTGTACTGTCTTGATTAACAGGGTATTCTGAAGGTATAAGCGCATCATAACTCTCCCTGAAGCGATCAATATCCGGATCATCAGCCTCCTCATCATCTTCAAAATCGTCTGTGAAATCAATAAAGAAAGGATTGGCTTCCTGCCGGGCCTGCTCTATTTCATCTTCGAGATATTGGATGATATCTCTCAGCTCCGGAATCGTGGCCAGGTAGAGTGAGTTATCTTTTAGAATTTCAGTATCCCTTCGAAGCTCTGCCCGGCTAAAGTAATTATTTCCATGCCGCGGGTAGTAGAGATTCAAACTCTCTTCGGCCAAAATTTCTGCGAACCTGAGATTTGCCTCAAAATCGGGCGATTTTATTGCAACCTGCATCTCGGTTTCACCACCGGCAGTATCCTGAAGCTTTTCAAGTGCCTGCACATTTTTATTGGTTGAAGGCAGCAGGTTTGCTATATCGGTATCCACAGTTAAATTTGAAGCGAAACTGCCGGCTACAATTGCAAGCACTACGGATATAGACAGTACCCAGTAGGGGTGCCGGATATTAAGTTCAACAAGTGGTCTAAGGAATTGAATAAATTTTTGCATCTATCGATTTTACGGTCGCTATATAAGTCGGCTAAAATAAGGAATTTCGATGAAAGTTAAGTCAGTCATCTGCTGCATTAAAATAAAACAGCAGATAGTATATGCTTTTGACAGGAATTTACATCATATCATAAAAGTTATTACCGCCCTGCCTCCCGGTGCCGTCAGATTATTTAATTTTAAACGACTCAACATTCGAAGGCGTATTTATAAATTTGTTAAAACCGTAACTTTGTTACAGTAAGTTTGATTTACACTTTACTGTAATAAATTTACCTACACTTAAATTATTTACAGTGTGAAAAGCAGAAAACACTATTTCTTTTTTTATGGAATTTCTTAAGTTGTCTAAAACCTTTTTATTCAATGATTTCTATGGAAATTACAGCCACAAAAAAAGGGATAAGGGTGATAGGCATTATCCTTCTGGTGTACGCACTGCTGGTTGCAACTCACGAGGGTGAGTTTTGGCCATTCAGCATCTATCCCATGTTTTCACAAGCCGGCAATCCATGGACACGGGCTATGGTACTGGATGTAACCGATCAGCCCGAAGAGCTGATCTGGGAGAAACACTCGCTTGAAAACCGGCAGTGGCCACCTGTTCCGGTGAGAGAATACGGGGTAGACCAAATCGATTTCTCCAATTTTATCTCCAAAACAGAACACTGGACTGAACCCCGAAAAGCAGCGCTGAACAACATGTTTGGCTCATATCCAAAAGATGGAATGAAGTGGATGACGGTGAAAGTTCACGGACAGCTGGTTGGTAAAGATTCTGTAGCCGTTGAAATTGTCCCCTGGCTCCTTGTTACCGAAGATGGTGTTTTTGAGAATCCAAATCTCGACCCTTCACGATATATTGGCGGGGGGCAGCAATGAAATGGTATCATAAAATAGGAGCAGAACTTTTTGAACCCGACAGAGAGCAGACACCCGGAGAGCTGATCTTCTTCAAACTCTTTGAGGCGTTTATCGTTTTCTACACCATTAAATTCGTTTGGGAGTGGGGTATCTACTCTCAGATTCGCAATATGGAAGTAGTGTTGCCGCTGGGGATTGCAAACTATTTTGACGTATCTCTTTTCTTTGATTATAACCTGGCACTGATTAATGCATCTTTGATCACGCTGCTTATCGTGATTGCCTTCTTCCGGATGGGGCCCAGGTGGCTCTATATGGTTATCATTTTACTTTTCCATCTCCAATATGTTATTCGCTTTTCACAGGGTGAAATACCTCACAGCCAAAACCTGATCGGAATGTCGGTATTCTGCCTGGCTATTGGCGCCATATTTTTCCCGGGGCAGAAACAGATGCCTCGATTTGTAATGGGTTCAATTATCTTTTTCATCGGCCTGGGCTATACGTCTGCTTTCTTCGCAAAATTGATCGGAACGGGAATTAACTGGTATGATGGCCGGCATCTCTGGCTGTGGATCAGTGAAAAGAGTATCGACATTCTCTCAAGAGAGGGAGTTTATAACCCGAATCTTCTGCAGCAAATGGCTCTGGGGAGTACTGCTGTTGCATCAATAATTCTGCTCATCGGCTGG
This sequence comes from Balneolaceae bacterium, assembly GCA_007693295.1. Classification (GTDB taxonomy): domain Bacteria; phylum Bacteroidota; class Rhodothermia; order Balneolales; family Balneolaceae; genus Rhodohalobacter. Next base: position 39,711 of record REDT01000182.1, on the reverse strand, counting down.
TTGACGGAATTTATTGGCTTTACCATGTGGTGGAAAAAATTACGCCCCTATACCGTAACCCTGCTGATTGGTATGCATTTTGGAATTACCCTGACGATGAATATACGTTTCGACGCTTTTGTAATTCAGCTTATCCTGGTTGGATACCCCTGGTACAGAGTTATTGATACCTACTTAAAAACGACACCCGAGATGATAAAAAGATGGGCTTAACCCGGGTTATAAACTCTGAAGACGTTCCCGGGCTCTTTTTTTTGCTTCATCTCCCACTCTCTGGTTCAGTACATACTCGTAATACCTTCGAGCCTCTTGCCTGTTATCTATGCTCTCATAGGCGATTCCTGCGAAGTATGCCGAGAGCGTTCTGAACTCCCGATCTCTGTTATTGGGCAGTTCAGAACTGATTTCATACGACTTGGTGAATGAATCTAAAGCCTGTTCCGGTAAATCCGAATAGTACTGTGCCCTTCCCAGCCAGTGGTAAATCTCCTCATGAAACACATCTCGCTCACCCGGATGCAGTTCCTCCCAATGTGCCAGAGCCTCCTCAGCCGCTTTGAGTGCCTCATCATAATTACGCATCTGGGTAAGAGACCTCACATAAAGTCTTCGATAATAGCCATTATTCGGATATCGCTCTACGAGGGTTCTGAAATAGACCGCGGCTTCTGAAGTGCGCCCCTCGTAATTCAACAGGATATTTCCTAAAAAGTAGGTGGCTTCCGGCCGGGCAAAAATCCCATGATCTGACGCTTTTCTCAGTGAGTTTAATCCCCCCTCTTTATCTCCGTCGGGAAGGAACCACGACACAGCTCTCACAACAGGAAAGTTTTCGGGTAGGTATGCGGCATAATAGCGCTTCATACCCTCAGCGAAATCATTATCGGGCAAATCGGGGGTCACTTCCATAAGGCGCGTATATGCCTGGTAAGCGCGCCGGCCAATGTTTACGCTGGTGAGCCAATCTCCACGGTTAGAGTGATGGCGGGCAGTATAGCCATTGGCCACAGCCCGGATTATGAGTGCATCCGGATGGTCCGATTCTCTTCTCAGGACCTGTGCGGCATCATAATCGGCCTTCTTCATCCTGTGAAAAAACTCTTCGTCGTTTTGCCGGTCGGTCAAATCTTCCAGAATATCCCACCAGAGCTCCATTCCATCCCAAAGCGACCAAATAGGGTGATCGCTAAACGTCTCCCGCCATGGCTCCAGAATATCACGCGCCGCTTCGTTATTGCGATTGTAAAGCGAATCGATTGCAGAACGCGCATGATCCCGGAACAGTGGATCTTCGATCAGTTTAAATGTTTGAGCCTGTACAGTAGATATAACCGGGCCGACAGCCCCCAGGCTCAGAACAACTATAATGCTTAGTAACCGCTTCATGAAGTTTCATTTATCTTAGATACTCAAGAAACCAGCCTTCTGTAAAATCGAGTACCTCAGCAAATTCAGATGGAAAATCTTCCTCTTCAAACGGATGAGAAACACCAAAGGTATGTCCGGCTCCCTGAATCAGTCGTATTTCTTTATCGTCAGAGGGGGATTTACGGTACAACTTCTCCGTATCCCTAAACGGAACGGACTCATCATCCTTGCCGGCAATAAACATCGATGGTATGTGAAGTTCCTGTACCCGCCGAATAGCCATTAAATGGTCGGCATTTTTAAGAGCGTCTTCATATACGACCTTATCGACCTTTAATATCTGACCGGTTCGGGAATTTTCAATTTCAGTAAACCCGTTGGTCTCCCAATCCTTAATCATCTTCTTGCTCCAGCGGGAGTTGTAGTCAGAAACGGCACTCCAGGTCACAAGACAATGAATCTCTGAGTAATCAGCTGCGGCAGTTACGGCAGTGTGCCCACCTCTCGAGTGGCCAATAATACCGATCCGGTCGGTATCCAGAACAATCTTATCACTTTTGATATCTTTGTTTTTGATCGCTTCAATTATCGAGCCAACATCATTTAGATCCTGGCTAAGTGTCTCTCGTGCAAAATGCTCAGGTTCATCAAATTCCAGCATATTCTTACCAATGCCATTCAGCGAGAAATTGAAGGATATCACGGCGAACCCTGCCCTTGCAAGCTCTTCGCATGCGTCGGGAAATGCCCCCCAATCTTTAAAGCCTTTAAAACCGTGCAAAAACAATATTACCGGGAGAATAGAACCCGGGGTTGTTACAGGTGCGTAGAGATCGTAATAAATCGGCAGGTTTTCAGTTGATGGGATAGAACCCACCTGTTTTGTAATACTGTTATAACTCATGATGCGTCCCTGTTAAAATCAAGTGTATCAAGTTTAACAAGCTTGCGAAGATCATTAATCTCTTTCTGTTTTAAATATCGCCATCGGCCTACGCGCAAATCATTATCAGTGAGGCCTGCATAACGGATTCTCTTTAACCGGTCAACGTCAGCTCCGATCTGGGCAATCATTCTGCGAATGAGGTGATTACGCCCTTCAAATACGGAAATGACTACAACGGCCGGATTAAGAGGATCCTGCTTTACACTTTTAGCCTGAACCGGCCCGTCTTCAAGTTCAAGAGTACCACTCAGGTTCGCCACCTCCTGTTCGGTCAATGGACGGTTAGCTGTCACTTCATAGGTTTTCTTTACCTGGTAACTCGGATGCATCAATCTATAGGCAAGATCTCCATCATTGCTGAGCAGTAACAGGCCCATTGTATTGCGATCGAGCCTTCCCACCGGATAGACTCTGTAACCGGTTGCGTCTTCAATAGCATTCATTACCGTGTTCCTGTCTTTCTCATCATCAGTGGTACTGATGGTATCTTTACCTTTATTCAACAGAATGTAAACAAAAGGTTCCAGCGACAGTTTTTGCTTTTCAACTTCTACATTGTCGGTGGGCTTCACTTTTACACCCAACTCGGTCACAACTACTCCATTTACCCTCACTTTACCCGCCTCAATATATTGATCCGCTTCTCTTCGCGAACAGAGTCCGGCATGAGCCATAAACTTATTTAGCCGAATCTCATCTTTAAGATAGGGTTCCTGGTCAGCCCGGTTTGATGTGGCCGGTGATGAGGATGACTTGCGTCCCTTGGGGTAGGAACGGGTCTTACGATTACCATCTTTATCGCTTTTGCTGTCGCTTCGACGCTTGCCAACATTTTCAAAACTCTTGGGCATCTGTTTTGACTTCATGGGACGCTGCCCGCCGCGTGGCTTTTTCTCACCGGATGAGGTTTCTTCTCTCTCTGTTCTTACAGAAGGCCTCTTCTTATCCTCGAATTTAGGCTTATCCTCGCTGCGCTCCTTTTTTCCCACCTTCTCATCGCTTCTTTTCGGTGGTTTGATTTCCTTCTTCGATGAAGCTGACTTCTTTTTGTCCCATGGCCATTGTGTCTGGCCCGAAGACTCCTCTCGTTCTGCGTTCGGTCTGTTATCGTTTCGTTTCTTATCCATTACTACTGTGTTTATATATTTATTTAAAATATCTCTACTGAAAACTCCCTGAGGTCGAACCAATCAGGCAGTTCAAAATCTGTGTTTATAATTATACCGCCAATTAGTACAACGGTAGTGTTCTTAAAACTCCCGGCACTCTTCTTCAGCAATTCTTTAATGCGTTTATCAATTTGCTGATACATTACATCTGTTGCCGCAACAAGAGGCACTTCGTGTTTACCAATATCTTCTGCTGCGGGTAATAGCTGCTCCTCCAGTTTCCACTGCTGATAATCCAGGTCACTGTCTTTTGTTCCGGCCTGCTTCTTCAGGATGTCGTTAACCGAAGCTTTTAATGCGCCGCAACAGGTGGTTTCAAGTGTTTGCCCCATGCGCTGCACATTACCAACGGCACCTGTTTTCGACACCCCGATATGAGGGCCATATTCGATAATTGCATACCCGTTATCGGGAATATGTGCGGCAAAGGCGCCAAAACCGGTGGTTCCTGTGAACGGAAAGCCTCCCAGCCCACCCAGCGAAAAAGGGTTTTTATGATCTATGTAATCCCTGAAATTCGTTGACGTGCGAACAATCTCATCGCTGCAAACCGACGTTCCAAGAATTGTTTTTTGAGTATCAAACCCATGTTTATCAATAAGTTTATTAATACACGAACGCGTGATCTCACGACCCGTTTCAGCATTCGGATAATACTTTTTTATAACCCGTTCCATTTCGCAAATATTATTTCAAAAGGTAACCTTAAACATACAATAAATTGAGCACGATCCATTATATCGATTTTATTCAATCCGTTTACACCCATTCACCGCTGCTGATGAATTTATAAACCTAATTTGAATTTGTCTCCCCACTCTTGCCGGGCACCGGATCATAGCCCGAAGTGCCCCATGGATGACATTTGCCAATACGTTTTAATCCAAGCCAGGCTCCCTTAAAAGCGCCCCATTCTCTTATCGCCTCTATCATGTATGAAGAACAGGTTGGGGAGTGCCTGCAAGATGGCCCCAGCCATGGCGAGATAACCAGCTGGTAGGCTCTCACAATAAAGATAATAATCCGGCTGAAAGCTTTGTTGATCACCCTAAATACGATTTAATTTCATTTTCAGATTTTTTAAGTTGGCATCCATAACCTGAACGTCTGAAGTATAGCATTGGTACGATTTTACTAAAGAATCTCAAAAGTGGTCTCTCCGCTTTTATCATCTTTAAGCTGAATACCAATTTTTAGTAAATCGTCGCGTATTTTGTCGGATGTGGCGAAATCTCTCCTTTCACGCGCTTCAGCCCTGATCTCAATCAACAATTGAACCAGATCTTCAGTTTTGCTGTCGCCTGAAGTGGGGTCCTCTTTTAAACCCAGAACATCAAAAACAAAATCATCCATTGTTTTCGACAGGGTGGTAAAAGCTGACACTGAGATATCGTCCCTGCTTATCTGATTATTATGGAGCGCATTAATTTTCGATACCAGGTCGAACAGTGCCGCCAGTGTACGGGCTGTGTTAAAATCGTCGTTCATCATTTCATGACACCGGTCGCACTGCTCCAAAATCTCGCTGTCGAGAGCACCGCCCGAATCTTTTGATGGAGGATCCATCTTTCTGAGAAGATCAATTGCATTCATTAGCCGGTTATACCCTTTCTCAGCGGCTGTAAGCGCCTCATTGGAGAAGTCGATTTTACTTCGATAGTGGCTTTGAAGCATCAAAAACCGGGCAACCATCGGGTTAAATGCTTTTTCCAGTTTCTCATGTTCGCCTGTAAACAAAGCTTCCAGGTTTATAAAATTGCCGGCACTTTTACTCATCTTGGCGCCATCGATGGTAATCATGTTGTTATGAAGCCAGTAATTCACAGGATCGTGGCCATGCGCTCCGCGGCACTGCGCAATTTCAGCTTCATGATGAGGAAACTGCAGATCGAGGCCTCCGCCATGGATATCAAATTTATTGCCAAGATATTTCGTGCTCATCGTGGTGCACTCCAGGTGCCATCCCGGGAATCCTTCACCCCAGGGAGATCTCCACCTCATGATGTGTTCGGGAGTAGCTCTTTTCCAGAGGGCAAAATCGTGCGGACTCTTCTTCTCCTCCATTCCCTCTGTATCGCGGCTGCCGGCCTGCAGATCTTCAAGAACTTTACCGGAGAGATCACCATAGCTGTTATCTTTACGATACTTCTCCAGGTCAAAATAGACATTCCCGTTTACTTCGTACGCAAAACCGTTCTGCAGGAGCTTTTCAACAAGTTCAATCTGTTCAATGATGTGCCCTGATGCGGTGGGCTCGATACTGGGCCGAAGGCAGTTCAGGGCATCCATCCCCCGATGATATCTAATCGTGTAGGTTTGGACCACTTCCATCGGCTCAATCTGCTCCAGCCGGGCTTTTTTGGCGATTTTATCCTCGCCCTGCTCCAACTCCTCATTTTCAAGATGACCAACGTCCGTTATATTTCTCACGTAGCGTACCTTATAACCCATGTGCTTTAAATAACGATAGATCACATCAAAACTTACGGCAGAACGTGCATGCCCCAAATGCGGATCTCCATAAACCGTAGGACCACACACATACAAACCCACGAAAGGAGGATTGATAGGTTTGAACTCTTCCTTCTTTCTTGTAAAACTGTTGTATAGATAAAGCTGGGATTTCTCCGGGGTGGCCATTGAAGGTTAAGATTGGTTAGTACTGGTTGGAAAATGTGATTTTGTAAGTAGATATTTTGCTTAATAACGCTAACAGGTAAAATACGCTTAAATTTAAATGGATAGATGACTAAGCTTTTAGCATCGCTGTTTCACAGCCTTTAATCAAATATCGAAGCCTGCCCCAGGAAAAAAACCCTGTTAACACACTTTTCAAAAAGCAGTATATATGCACACTAAATAATATGATCGAGATTAACTTATCGGGCTGCTCTGCAATTTTTTACCTGATACGACAATAGGAGCCTAAAGCACAATATATGGCGATCTACATCTCCGTATTCGTCTTCATATAATCGATAAATCTCTGCTGAACCAACTTCTTTTTAAACTCTCCCCTGTACTCTGTGGTTACCGTACTGCTTTCACGATCCTGAATTCCACGTGTTGACACACAAAAATGTTTGCTCTCAATAAATACGGCAACATTTTCTGTTTCCAACGCAGTCTGAAGCTCGTCTGCAATCTGAAGTGTCAGGCGCTCCTGTACCTGGGGCCTTCTTGCGTAAAAATCCACAATTCGGTTAATTTTTGACAGGCCTATAACCCTGCCGCTGCTGAAATAGGCTACGTGCGCCTTTCCAATAAAGGGCAAAAAGTGGTGTTCGCAAAATGAGGTAACGTTGATATTCTTCACAACCACCATGTCGCCATACTCATACTTGTTGTCGAACTTCTTGGCATCCGGTCTGTTTTTCGGATTGAGGCCATGAAAAATCTCCTCAACATACATTTTGGCGACTCGATAGGGCGTACCTTTCAGACTCTCATCATTTAGATCGAGACCAAGGGCGTGCATAATTTCAGCAAAATTCTTCTGGATGATCTCAATTTTCTCCTTATCGGAAAGCTCAAAAGCGTCGCTTCTAAGCGGGGTCTTTACAGACGAAGAGAGATGGTTATCTCCCATATCAACTGCATCATTGTGATTCACCTGAATAGAATCCAATACATTTTTTTCTTTACTCATCGATACAAGATCTGGTACTATTTTAAAAATTAATCAAGATTATAAAGTTACGGGTTCCTGCCCCAATATCATAATAGAGGCATCCTTTTGAGGTTATAGCTTTTTATGATGTGCAGTTAAATTAAATATGCTTCTAGTGTCATATCATATATGAATTTCGGCCAAAACCTGTCAGTCGCAGGTGCAGCTTTAGCGGCACACCTGCCGGACCGTGTCCGACTGCAGGCGGTTCTGTCAGCGTTGGGCGAAAAGGCTCGTGCATCTGAAGTTGAATCCGAGCCCCTATACGACGCTGACAGAAGCCCGGAAAAGCACCGGGAATGCTGTTTCCGAAGGAATCCCTGCGGGGCAGGTCTTTATCCGACAATTGAGTATTGACATAACACTACTCTAACTCTTTTTTAAACGTATTGATAATTCCGCCATCCAAAAGAGCTTTAAGCTGGCGGCCGCTCAGCGTGTGTCTGGTTTTAAATTCTGTTCCTTTCGAGATATTCGTAACCACTACTTCTTCACCGCTTTTAAGCTGCTCGCGGATATTCTCAATTTGCAGAATATCGCCCTGTTCAATAGCATCATAATCTTCGTCGCTCGTAAACTCCAGGGGGGCAATTCCAAAGTTGGAGAGATTTTGCCAGCCGATGCGTGCATAGCTTTTGGCAATTACCGCTCGCTGGACCAAATACCGCGGTGCAATGGCCGCATGTTCCCTGCTCGATCCCTGCGCATAATTGTCGCCGGCTACAACAATATGGCCACCATGTTTATCCTTTACTTCCTGTGCCCGGTCATAAAATTGCTCATCGATAACTGTAAATGAAAATTTGCTGATCTCGGGAATATTGCTCCTGAAGGGTAATACCTCAGCCCCGGCTTTTAGAATTTCATCGGTAGAGATATCATCCCCCATTTTAAGAATTACCGGAACCTTAAAATCACTGAGCTCTTCAAACTCAGGCAGTGTTGAAATGTTGGGGCCTTTCACCAATTCTCTCTTTTCGCCATTTGAAGAAGGCTTTAAAAGCATCTCTTTATTGATGATGTAATCTTCGGGCTCCCTGTATTTCGGATACTTCATACCGAAGAGTTTCTCAAGGTTTCTTGGATCAGTGATCTTTCCGGTAAGTGCTGATGCTGCCGCTGTCTCCGGGCTGCAGAGAAATACCGAGTCTTCTTTGGTGCCCGATCGGTCGGGGAAGTTTCTGGGCACCGTTCTGAGGCTGTTACGGCCGCTTGCCGGAGCCTGTCCCATTCCAATACATCCGTTGCATCCGGCCTGATGAATTCGGGCACCCGACTGTACCAGGTACAGCATCACACCACTCTTCACCATATTCTCAATAATTTGACGGGATGTGGGATTTACATCCAGGCTTACATCATCATGAACTCTTCGGTTTTTTACGATTTCAGAAGTGATCCAAAAATCGCGGAATCCGGGATTGGCCGACGACCCGATGTACGACTGATAAATCGGCTCACCTTCAACCTCGCTCACCGGAACCACGTTTCCAGGGCTGCTCGGCAGCGCAATCAGGGGCTCAATTTCATCAAGAACGATCTCGTCGTGCTCATCATATTCAGCACCTTCATCGGCTACAAGCTCTTCCCACTCATCCTCACGATCGTTCTGCCTCATAAAGCGGCGAACCTCATCATCGGATGGGAATACGGTGGTAGTGGCACCCATCTCAGTACCCATATTTGCAATCACGTGACGGTCCATCGTATCCAGCTCTTTCAAACCGGGCCCATAATATTCAATAACAAAACCCCTTGCTCCCTTTACGTCGTATCTTCTCAGCATCTCCAGTACCACATCTTTGGCACTTACCCAATCGGGCAATTTTCCGGTTAGCTTCACTCCAAGAACTTTAGGCATCTTCAGGTACATTGGCTCGCCTGCAATGGCAAATGCAACATCCAGGCCACCTGCACCCAGTGCAAACATACCCATACAACCTGATGCGGGGGTGTGGCTGTCGGATCCGGCCAGGGTTTTTCCGGGCCGTGCAAAATGTTCGGTATGTACCGGATGGCTCACTCCATTTCCAGGCCTGCTAAACCAGATTCCAAATCGATCTGCGGCCGATTTTAGAAAGAGATGATCGTCCGGATTTTTATTATCCGTTTGAAGCAGATTGTGATCCACATACTGGCAGGATATCTCAGTTTGAGCCTTATCCAACCCCATCGCCTCCAGCTCCAGCATGACCATTGTTCCGGTAGCATCCTGGGTGAGGGTCTGGTCAATTTTTAGGCCAATTTCTGCGCCGGATCTCATCTCACCATCTACCAGGTGAGATTTAATCAGTTTCTGAGTTACATTTAACCTGTCCATAACTATTTTTTTTATTAACTGTTTGTCTTATAAAAGGTTAACAGTCAAAAATTCGTTCAAATTGCGCGTATGTGTGAAGTATTTACAGTATATTTACGAAAACTTGCCCGAAAACAATTGATTAACAGGGTTATTTAGGATTTTTCGGCTTTTTTTTCGTTTATTCCAATAAAGAAATCATCTACTTATGAACTACAGCGATTTGATTGATCAGCTAGCCGAGGCTACGGGTAATTCAAAAGTAAAAACTAAAGAATTACTTGGAGATGCTATCTCCGTCTTATCAGATCAATTAAGTAAAGGTACCGGTGTTTCCATACCCGAATTGGGCACCTTTACTGTAAAAGTTAAAGAGGTACAAAAAGTCTACAACCCGCATCATGATGCCTATCTAATGGTACCCCCTAAACGTGTTGTAGAGTTTTCGCCGGCAAGTGGCCTGAAAAGTGAACTTAAGTTTACAGGCCGCGAAGATGAGTGAAAAAATTACTTTTAAAGAGTTGGTTGAACTGATTGCAAAGCAGTCGGAACAGAGTCAAAACGCGACCAACAGCTTTATCGGTGAACTCGTCCAGATCATTGAATCGGGCCTGAAGAAGAGCGGATCTGTAAGTATCTCCGGTTTCGGAAAATTCGAACTCAGGTGGATGAACGAACGTGAAGGCGTAAATCCACAAACCGGGGAGGAGATTACCATACCCGGCCAAAATAAGATTGTATTTAAGCCGTACAAAGACCTTAGGGAACAGGTTAACCGGCCTTATGCGAAATTAAAAACCAAAGTCCTCGATGACACCCCTGTTAAGAAGCAGAAGAAAGAGACTCTACCGGATGACGTTCAAATAAAAGTAACGGAGAAGCCAAAGGATGAAAGAGGAACCGGGAAGCTTATCATACCCGTACCCAAACTAAAATTCTCACCAAAAAAAGAGCCGCCAAAAGAGGATCGAGATGTAGTTAAGGAGAAGGAGAAAGTTGAAGATGAGCAGGAGATTGATGATGGTGAAGATATGCTTATCGAAAGGCCTGTACCGGTGCCGGTACAGGTAATGGAGCCGAAAGAGAGTCGCGAAGAGGCTGATTTATTACCTGAAGATATCTTTAAGGAGAAGCCCCTTGAAATCCCTACTGAACCGATAAAGAAGGAAGAAAAAAAGAGAGCCCCGCTTAAGAAAAAAGCTCAGAAATCATCGGGAATGAACTGGACCTATGCAGCGGCCGCCGTGATTGTAGCCATCGCAATTTTGATCATCTTTTTAATGATGCAGCGAACTGAGGTCCCTACAGAAGTTGCCACAACGCAAAATGAAGAGGTGGTAACGCCGGAGCCGCCTGCCGTACCTGACCCGGAACCTGAAGAAGAAGTTACCGTAGAGCCTGAAGCTGTACCGCAACCGGACGACGATCCATTCCCTTTTGAACTGCAATCCCATTTGGTACGTTCCGGTGAATCGCACTGGACAATTGCAGATACACAAATGGGCGATCCGCTTTTGTGGCCGGTTATTTATGAACTGAATAAAGAGCAGTACAATAATCCGGATTTTATCCGGGCCCAGGAAAACCTTACTATCCCCTCAGATGCCGACCCGGATCAACTCTCAGATCCCCAGCTTGAACAGGTAGCCCTTGGGTATTTGTCTGTTTACAGATGGACCGCTGAAAATCGTCCCGAAAATGCCAAATATTTTTTATGGGCAGTTGGTGTATATTCTATGGATATTCTCTACAGTGTAGAAAATGAAGTAGATGCCAATGATTGGGAATTTGCCTTAAGACGGTAATCAAACCTGAAATTTCAAACACAAAGGAGTCGTTATGATACGCCATATTGTAATGTGGAAACTAAAAGATGAAGCAGAAGGTGCAACCAAAAAGAAGAATGCCGAGAAACTTAAACTGATTCTGGAAGGTCTTCGTACCACTATTGACGAAATTAAGGCTGTGGAAGTGGGTATTCAAATCTCTCCCGATCAAAACGAGGCCTTCGATGTTGTCTTAATATGCGACTTTGAAACCGATCTCGATTTCAAGATGTACACGCGAAGCCCTCATCATAAGAAGGCCGTTGACTTTATTGAAACCGTGACTGAACAGCGCATTTTCGTCGACTATAAGGTAGACTTGTAAGTGATTTTATGAATATGAATTCACCTCAAGTGGTTATTCATGTTTTTCAGTTCATACCTGTGTTCCGGTAAATTTATAAAACAGTATTGCGTACGTGAGAGGATGTTATTTGTGATGAGTTTCCCCGGATTCTCGGGGTGCAAGAAATGAACCCATTCAGATCAACTCCCACCTGGAAGTGGGAAGAGCCACGCCCGCGGCGTGGTTAGAAGGATGCCCATCTGAGTGCTGGCAAGACTTGAATATTTATTATTTGGCTTCTAATTCACTACTTCTCATCCCCCATTGCCCTCCGCCGGCCGGTGGAGTCCCGAATGCTTTCGGGAAAAATTAACTCATAGCTCGAACTCACGTTATTTATATGATTACACCCCTCACTTTAAATGATTCATCTTCCCCGGCTAATGACTTTCAGGATGTTGTAAAAACGATTTATCAAGACTTACACCTGTTAATTAGCTTATCAGGGCAAAACACGGTTGAGTCAACACACCAACTCAGGAAAAAATTAAAGCTCTTCAGATCTTTTCTGAAACTGATTCAACCCTGCAGTGGTGACCATAATGCGTATAAACAGGCAAACAGAACAGTGCGCGATTGGGGCAGAAAATTCTCTGACCTGAGAGATGCTCATGTGAGAAACCTGATGCTTGAAGAGATGGCTCAGGATTCTTTTTTCAGGAGCTTTTTGGAGACGATAAACGAGCTGCACCAGGTAAATCAAAAGGTTGTCGATTCTATTGAAAATAAGCTCTTGAAGGATGAGCTCGCTTTTGTAAAGCTGGATCAATCCATAAAGGCCGATAAAAGCATCGCTTCTTACCTGAATAGCGCATGTTTGGATAAAACATGCCTCTTAGCCGGAATTGCTCACAGCTATGAAAAAGCTTACAATGCTTACCATTTCAGTAGCCTGCACCCTTCAGCAGATACGCTTCATGATTGGAGAAAATGTGTAAAAGACCAGCAGTACCAGTTTGGGTTTATGCTCAATCATTTACCCTCCGGCTACATCGCAATTCATAATGAGATTAATCAGCTGAGTGACCTATTAGGCAAAGACCAGGATTTAATCAATTTCATCAACTGGATTCACGAAACTCCGGGGCTGTCTGCAGTTGGAGATTGTAGCGGTTTGACAAGTTTATTGAAAAGCAGAAGGAACAGGCTCAGGAGTTCGCTAGAACACCTTGGAAAAACACTTTATCTTGAAGCTCCGGTACCATTTAAAGAAAAACTGTACAACCATTCCGGCTTATGAGTGATGAAGACGCCCACAGAATCCCCATTGACGGAGTTTTAGACCTTCACTATTTCTCCCCTAAAGATCTCTCTACCCTCATAGATGAGTACATCGATGCCTGCCTCGAGAAAGAGATCTATCAGGTCAGGTTCATTCATGGTAAAGGAATCGGCAATATTCGCCGGGGCGTACATGCCCTGCTCGACAGAAATCCACATGTTACCGGATACCAGCTTGCCGACCAATCGGGCGGCGGCTGGGGTGCTACCATTGCCAATCTTTCGCCTGAACCAAAGTCATAAAAAAAGAGGCCCGAAGGCCTCTTTAATTTGTAACGTAAGTTCGATTAATAATATGTCGATTGAGGTCCTGAAAGTCCCCTCCTTTCCAAGGAGGGGATTTAGGGGTGGTTAAATCGGTGAGTTCAGTATAACTCAAATCCTATGGCTACCTCCCCTGTCCCCTCCTTACACAGGAGGGGAACGCAATTATCAGCATTTAAGAATCGATTTAAGGTTTTTCATGCTTTGAAGTCTATCTAGAACGATCGATGTAAGACCCTTAATTCAGGAATTGATCAAACGTAAACGATACGTAGTAGATCGCTCCAAGATTTGGCCCGCCATAGTTTAGGAAGTGCCGGTTGTTAAACAGGTTTGACCCACCCACTTTCACAACTGAACGAAGGTCCGGAATCCTGTAGCTAACCTGTGCATCAAAAGTTGATACTGCAGGCACCGTTCCGTTCGCAAAGGATGATGTCCAGTTGAACTCTTCCTGCCATCTCCAGGTAAGGTTAAATCCAAGTACATCCGTTAACCTGCGATTTCCGAATGAGACATTTACTTTGTGCTCGGGGGTGTTGAAATCGAAGATGAAATCATCCTGTTCATCAGTGATGAGCTGATTCCAGTTGTAATTTGCAGTGAGCAGGAAGTTTCTGGGTAAACTGTAGTCGAACCCGAATACAGCACCCTGCGACTTCACGGTCTCATCCAGGTTTGTGTAGAGCTGGAAGGTATTGGATGCATCACCGGAGAGCAGAGAACCTGCTACTGCCTGGTCATTTGCCGGATCACCCGTAAATGGCCCCGCTGCACGTCTTACTCTGAATTGAGCGATGAAATCGTCATAAATATTGTAATAATATGCAGCATCTATAAACAAACGGCCACCCAATATGCCTTTGTATCCAACCTCAAAACTTTGAATCTGCTCGGGTTTTACTGCATTAAACTCGGTATATGGAACCAGCTCTTGTGCAGCAGCAGGGTTTCCTGCCAGAACCTGATTCGTGAAACGCTCAACAGATTCCATAGTGAACGCGTTGGTTGTTACGTTGTATGGAGCTACGATCTCCGGTAAACCACCCAGAAGGCGCGCTGTGAGCACGTTCAGGTCGATATACTGGCCTTGAGTCGTCGGGTTTCTGAAACCGGTCTGATAGGAAGCGCGCAAATTCTGGCTGTCGGTTAAACGGATCACAGACGAGAGGCGCGGGTTAAACTGCCCGTCGAAATTCTCATTTTTATCATATCGGATTGAACCGGTTAATCTGAGCCGGTCTTCTAAAAGAGACCTCGAAGCCTGGAGAAATCCACCAAACTCATTGATATTCACACCGCCGTCACCATCAGCAAAAATTGTCCCGTTTGAGCGAAGCTGATACTGGCGAAAACTCAATCCGGCCTGAAGGTCTACAAAATCGATCTCATTTTTGAAATTATAAATCCCTTCGGTATGCAGAAAACGGGACTTGTCGTTAAACCGGGCGCCATCGGGGACAACACTCTCAAGAGCTGCATTCTTTGCATCCTCAAACGCCTGAGTTCCGGGTTCAAAGCGGTTGGCATCTACCCCTGTAATCCCAACTTGTGCATTTCCGTTTCTTGACCAGTTATGCAGATTACTCAGTAATTCAGTATTTGATAACAGTGCCTGAACATTGTTTGCATCATATTGAGGTGTACCAAAAGTTTGAACATATGCTCCAACTAATCCTTGAACAAAATTTGCACCATATCCTGCGAACCAGTCTTGAGTATTCATGTATGCGTCATTGACTGCGAAACCCACAAAGTCGGCTATATAGGAATCCCCGGAGTCTTCGAATGTACCGTAGGCACGCACCATGAAGTTGTCTCCATCAAGCTGCAGTTTGTGCTGGGCAATACTGAAGTCTTTCAGGCTGTATCGCTGGGCACCACTGTAGATGGATGTGCCATATCCATAATTCAGTGTATAGCTTGCCTCAACATTATCTGTAATCCTGTAGTGAAGCGACGTATTTACCTTCAGGTTTTCAGCATCAAAATCTACCAGATGCTGCTCTCTGTAGCCGGTTCTTGCCACAGGCTGCGATGGTAAACTTTGAGCAAATTGTACGGCATCCTGCATGGGTACACCCGCCTGGTTTAAACCCTGTGCTACAGCTGTAACAAAATTCGAGTTCAGACTTAATAAACCAATGTTAAACGTACCGTCATCTCCATACAGGTGAACGCCGTCATATGCCGGATTGTGATCTAATCCACCCTGCAGGCCTGCGTTTTTATCATTGTAATTGATACCTCTCCAGTCATCGGCCCGGGAGTAGGTCAGGTTAACTTTATAGGCAAAGCGGTCGCCAATTACATCGGCGTACCGGCCTGAAAACTCAAACATCGGCCGGGGATTGTTAGGCTCTCCGGCAGCTGCGTTGCTGTCCATGTGGTTCACACCGTTGCGAATAAATACACTCAAGCCCGGATATTGGAATGGGCTCTTGCTGTTCACCAGAAGTATACCGTTAAAAGCGTTAGGGCCATAAAGTGCCGAAGATGCCCCCGGTAAAAATTCAAGGCTCTCTACGTCAAGTTCAGACGGGCCGTTCAGGTTTCCGATCGGAAAGTTAAGCGCCGGTGCCTGTGTATCCATTCCATCCGTCAACTGTACCATTCGGGTATTACCGGTTGAATTAAATCCTCGTGCATTGATAATCTGAAAGTTGATACTGCTGGTAGAAATATCTACGCCTTTCAGGTTTGCAATTCCCTGGTAGTAGTTGGGGGCTGCGGTTTGATTTATGGCAATCATGTCCATCTTCTCAACAGAGACCGGTGCGTCCAAAATGGTCTCCTCAACTCTTGAAGCAGAAACGACGATATCGGCCCCCAGAATGGTCTCTTCACGCAACTCAATCCTCAAATCCGATACGTTCATCTCATCAATTTGAATCTCCTGAGATCTGTACCCGATTATGGAGATCCGTAAAGTTATCGGAGGTGCTTCATTAACCCGCAATGTAAACTCGCCTCTTGCATTTGTAGCTACACCAACTACCCTTCCTACTACCGAGACGTTAACCCCGGCTAAAGTTTCGCCGGTAGCGGCATCAACCACTGTTCCCGAAACTGTAATTCTATCTGAAGATTGCAACATTTCAGCTGATGCTGCCTTTACCATACCGGTTAAGGCCAATAGAAACATAAATGTCATCAGCGAAATAGAAGTTTTCCGTATCAAGTCTTTCATAGATGGATTGATTATGTTATTGGTTGCGGACTGCAAAATTTAAAGCGCCCATGGTTGTCTGTATAACGCTTTTTGTATCACACGTAAATAATACCCATTTTTTGGTATATGCAAGCGCTTTCACAATATTTTTTTGCGTATCCATAATCAATAAATATTTATGGGATAGAGCAACTTAAGGTTGAAAAAAGCGTTCATTCAAGGCATCCTGACAGATACCCTAAACCGTTCAATCACAAATATGTATAAATTTCTCTTTTTAATTTTATTTTTCCCTCTAGCTGCTTGCGCCAGCATTGCGCAATCTGCTGAGCGTGAGGCTTCTGATCCGGCAACGATTTTGATCGATGCAACCGGTGAGTACCATTCACCGGCAGATATCATCTACTTCCACATCAATTTGAACCGGTTTAATGAGGATGCTGAAATAGCTTTTAATGATCACAAGCGCCTGGAACGGTATCTGACTGACTTTTTAATTGAAAAAGGATTTACCGATGATGATATCAATGCAAATCCGGTTAGTATTTCACCCAGAAGATATTCCAACGAGAGGGGATTCGAAACCAGCCAGCGGGTATCGGTAAAGTTGACTGATATTTCACAGTTCGAACAGATGCAGGTAGAACTCATAAAGAATGGTTTTGACAACTTTTCCGGGAGTTTTAGCACGTCTATGCAGAAAGAGGCCAGAGAGAAAGCCCTTGAGGACGCCGTTGTAAAGGCACGAAGGAGTGCAGCAATTCTCGCAGCCGCTTCCGGCAAAAGAGTGGGTGACGTAATTAATATTGAATACACATCCTCTCACGGGCCTGTTTACAGGGAGGCGATGGCACTCTCCACGCCGGTCGCTTCCGATGGCGGTTTACTGCAGTTTGAAACAAAAATCACCGTTCAAGAAAAAATCAGGGTAAGGTTTTTACTGACAGATTTATAGATCGGTGACTGCAAAACCACCGTCAGGCTTAGTAAAAGTCCCCTCTGGACAGTGATCATAAAATGTGTATTGGCCAAAATTAGTGCCTCCACTTACTCAAAGAACCGGCTCCAAAACTTCCCAAACATTCCTTGCAAGTATCTTGTGGCCCTCTTCTGTAGGATGAATGCCGTCGGGCAGGTTCAATTCCGGATCGCCGGCCACACCTTCAAGTATAAACGGCAGGTAGATCACATCATTCTCATTAGCGAGCTCGCCGAATATCGACTTGAACTCCTCGGTATAGGATTGCCCCATATTTGGGGGAGCTTCCATTCCGGTTAAAATAATTTTCGCCTCCGGGTATCTCTGATTCACTTTGTCAATGATTCCCTGAAGATTCTCTTTGGTGGAAGAAGGATCAATCCCCCTCAATCCATCATTGCCACCCAGCTCCAGCACAAAAATATCCACATGCTGCTGAAGAACCCAGTCTACCCTTCGCAGACCGCCTGCCGACGTCTCGCCGCTTAACCCTGCATTGGTTACCCTGTACGAAAGTCCCAAAGAGTCAATTTTTTGCTGGATAATTGCAGGAAAGGCATCCTCGGGATCTAATCCATAACCGGCTGTAATGCTGTCACCAAAAAATAGCACGTTTTTATCCTGGGCTGAAATGGCAGCAGCAGCCGTAAATGAGAGTAAAATCAGTGCAACCTTTAATGCTGTGGTACGTTTATATTGCTTCATCTAAATGAATTTATTTTCGGGGAATGGTTTATGATTACCATTTTGTTAAACTCATTGTTCCCTAACCAACTTACTTCTAATGAATAACAGTTCCATCTTAACGGTCCAAAATCTTACAAAATCTTTCAAGAGCGGTGAATATTTACTGACCGTACTCGATAATGTGACTTTCTCCATTCAAAGAGGCACATCCTGTGCAATCATTGGTCCTTCCGGAAGCGGCAAAACCACGCTGCTTGGTTTGTGCGCAGGGCTGGATAAGCCCAGCTCCGGAAATGTACTGCTGAACGATAGCAAGATTTCAGAAATGAATGAGAAGGATCTTTCAAGAGTTCGTAACGAACAGATTGGCTTTGTATTTCAAACATTCCAGCTTATCAGCACGTTAACAGCCCTTGAAAATGTAATGGTCCCCATTGAATTACGGGGTGTTCCCTACAAAGATGTAGAGAAACTGGCTCTCGATCTGCTGAACCAGGTTGGACTAAAAGACCGGGTTCATCACTATCCCAACCAGCTTTCGGGCGGAGAGCAGCAGCGGGTTGGAATTGCGAGGGCATTTATCCATCAGCCCAAAATTTTGTTCGCCGATGAACCCACGGGTAACCTGGACGGTGAAACAGGCTTGCAAATTGAACAGCTCCTGTTTGATTTGAACCGTGACAAGGGTACCACCCTGATTATTGTAACACACGACAGAGAGCTGGCACAAAAGTGCGATCGCATCATAGAGTTAAAAAGCGGGGAAGTGATTTACGATTCTGATCCGATAATACAGGAAACAGCGAACCAAGAAGCCAAATTCGCCTGATGAATTTTATAAGAGAATTTTTAAATCCATTCAGCTGGCGATTGGCTTTCAGGGATGCCCGGCCGCAATGGAGAAGTCTTTTTCTGTACACCTCGGCCGTTATTGCAGGTGTGGCAGCGCTGGTGGCCATCATCTCTTTCAGAAATGATGTTCTGCTTACAGTTGATGACCAATCGCGTGAACTGCTGGGTGCAGATCTGGAAATACGCTCAACACAACCCTTCCCTGAGCCAATTACCGCGTTTATCGACTCGATAGGAGGCAGTGTCGCAGAAGCCGTCGAGTTTAACTCCATGGTAATATTTGGAGATGCAGGGCAAAACCGGCTCTCACAGGTACGCGCAATTGGCGGGCCTTTTCCTGTTTATGGCACCATTAAAACCCTGCCTGAAGAAGCTTCCTTCAGTTATCAGTCTGAAACATCGGCTCTGGTTGAACAATCGGCGATGAGGCAGTTCGAACTGCAGGTGGGCGACAGCATCCAGGTTGGAACTCAAAGAATTGTGATCGGCGGCGAGCTGGTAAGTGTGCCGGGTGAGGCTGCTGCATTCTCACTGGTAGGGCCAAGGGTGTATCTGCCTCTACCCTTCCTGGAAGGATCCGGACTGCTCGACCGGGGCAGCCGGGTTACCTATAAAGAGTACTTCCAATTCGCTACGGCGGCAAAAACAGCGGAAATTGTTGAGCTCCTCCGTCCACTCGCGCGCGAAAACCAGGTGCGCTACGATACTGTGGAGTCTCGAAAACAGGATTTTGACCAGATTGTAGACAACCTGAGCAAATTTCTCGGATTGATTGCCTTTATCGCCCTTTTGCTTGGCGGACTGGGTGTGGCAAGTGCAATCTACGTTTATATAAAACGGAAAACCTCCATGGTTGCCACACTTCGCTGCCTGGGAATGCCCTCAGAAAAAATACTGGCCTCTATTGCAATCCAGGTAACGGCACTGGGGTTCTTCGGTGCTGCTGTCGGCACCTTAATCGGACTTGTTATACAGTCGTATCTTCCCATTCTTTTTACCGACTTTCTGCCGTTTGAAATTGTTCAGGCGATCTCATGGCAGGCTATTGGCCTGGGTCTGTTTACGGGGGTATTAATCAGCGTAGCCTTTTCGCTATTGCCGCTGGCCGGCATCAGCACGGTGTCGCCCATGCTAACCCTTAGGAATACAGACTTCTCGCCGGTTAAAGCTCTCTCAGGACGTGTAAAAGCGATCACGCTATCTTTTACTCTGCTCATTCTGATACTGATCATTGGATTTTTGACTGAAAGCTTCATTGCTGCAGTGATATTTACTTTCAGCCTGATCTTCTTTGTCGCACTGCTGTGGATCACTGCAGGATTTTTAATGGCTACGGTGAAGGGACTCCGCTTAAAATCGTTTGCCTATGTGTGGCGCCAGGGTACCGCAAACCTTTTCAGGCCCAACAATCAAACATCCATGCTGATGACCACTCTTGGCATGGGTATGCTTCTGATAGGCACACTCTACTTATCGCAGGATATGCTGCTTCAGCGCATTGATATGCAGACAGGCGTTGATACACCCGACCTTGTTTTTTACGATATCCAGACGGATCAAAATGATCCGCTTAACGCAAAGGTGTCTGAAATGGGAGGCCGGGTACTGCAGAATGTGCCGATCGTTTCAATGCGCCTGGAAAGCAGAAAAGGCCAAACCATTTCAGAAATCAGGCAGGATACAACCCTCGACATTCGCCGCTGGGCACTGAACCGGGAGTATCGTGTTACCTACAGGGAGAACCTGAATGAAGCAGAGACCATAATCGACGGTGAGTGGATTGGGACCGGAGATGGCATAAATTCTGTAGTTCCAATATCGATTGCCACACAAATCGAAGAGGAGCTGAAGCTGTCTGTTGGTGACTCTCTCACGTTCAACGTGCAGGGTGTGCCTGTTCGGACCCGGGTTGCCAGTATCAGAGAGGTTGATTTTCAGAGGCCGGAGCCAAATTTTTTCGTGGTATTCCCTGTCGGGGTTCTGGAACCCGCACCACAGTTTTTCGCAAGCATTGTTAAAACAGACAGTGATCAGCACTCAGAGGCTCTCCAGCAGTCAGTTGTTCAAGAATTTCCCAACATCTCCGCAATTGATATCAGCCTGGCACTGCAAAGCGTACAAGAGTTTTTGGATAAGATCTCCATGGCTGTTCAGTTCATGGCGCTCTTTAGTATTTTTACCGGCTTTATCGTCCTGGCCAGTTCCATATCCATCAGCCGTAAACAGCGCAGCCGCGAAGCTGTATTGCTGCGCACACTTGGTGCAGACAAAACCCAGATCAGCACCATTCAAACGATTGAGTATGCGCTGCTGGGCCTGCTGGCAAGCTTAACGGGCCTGCTGCTTGCCCTTGTGGCAAGCTGGGGCCTCGCTTTCTTCTGGTTCGATTTGGCATTTGTGCCAAACCTCTTTACCCTGCTCGTGATTTCATCAATTATTACACTATCTGCCATACTGATTGGGTGGACCGGCAGCCGTCACATTTTCAAACATTCACCCATTGAAGTATTGCGATTGGAAACCTCCTGATTGATCCATGACCACAAATCAGACCGTCTGGCTTATTTCGATGATTGTTCTGCTGGTTTGCCTGCTGGCAGCATTGCTGATCTATATCTATACCGGCCATTTTGTACTGGCCCTGATTGTTGCCCCGCCAATAGTGCACTGGATACTGAAGAGAAGAAACAGAGAGAGTGAGTATTGAGCTGTTCTGATGATCTCTTCGCAGCCGAAATTTTTTTTGACTGTGATGGATATGATTTACAGGATGTTCAAGATGAACCGCTTTCATTACAGTGTATCTTACCCATCACAGAAATCACAGTTGTATTATAATTTTCCCCATCTATTAGACTAAGAATATCCATATTCCAATGGACTGGAATAAGGCACTACCACCACCTCTTCTTTTACAAATCGCGCCACGCCTCATCCTCTTCAGGTTTGTTCCAATCTCTGGCTAGTGAAGGTTCACTAACAAGGGTGATACCTAATTCATCATCCAGATGTTTGGATTTCAAAAATTGCACAAAGTTTATCACTTCCTGTATTTTTTCATCAGGAAGCTCATTGATTTCTTTGATAAGTATATCCCTGTTGCTCATGATGTTTTTGGTTTGATAATCAGACTTAATTAAACAACGAAAATTGTGGATTGAATGCTATATCCGTTTATAAGTGATACTGTTTCTTTGCGTTCTCATCTTTTTTCGTGAATTTACAGTGAAACACAATTAACCCTCACACACTATATCCGGAAGTTATGAAAATACTGGTCCCTGTTGACTTCTCAGAACTGAGCGAAAAAGCACTTGAAGTTGCAAACACACTTGCCGAATTGATGGATGGCAAAATAACACCCTTCCATTCACACATTCCAATTGCAGAGCTTGACGAACCCTACGCCTTAGGCATGAGTTCAAGTACATTCCAGGATTTTGATGCGATTGAAAAGTCACTCAGGGAGAGGCTGTTGAAGATCTCAAAAAGCAAGATTAAAGATGAATTGATGGAAGATCCCATGATTTCCGTTGGGAACCCTGCTCAAAGCATTATCGACGCATCCAATGATTTCGACTATATTATTATGAGCACGCACGGGCGCACCGGATTTTCCCGTTTTCTGCTGGGTTCTGTGGCAGAAAAAGTTCTTCGGCTTGCTCATACACCGGTTTTGGTTGTTGAAGACGAATCGAATGTAGAACGATTTAAAAAGATTCTGGTCACTACCGATTTTTCTGATAATGCAACCGTTGCCTTTCCCTATGCCAAGGCCATAGCGGAGGCTGCTGATGCAGAAATTGTGCTTATTCACATCCTCAGTTTTGCTCAATTTGATAAAGACGAGCAGGATCTCTCGCTAACAAGCCTGAGGGAAAAAAGAATTAAACTGGTTGAAAAAGAGCACTTTCACAAATTTGGCGACAAGGTATCATCCAAAGTAATTGTTTCGGCCGATTCTCCTCACGAAGCCATTTATAAATATGTTAAGGATAACTCATTCAACCTGATTGTGATGTCGACTGTGGGGCGTACCGGCATCAACTATATGATGATGGGAAGCACCACAGCAAACGTTGTGCGTCATGTAAAGACCGCTGTTTTAAGCGTGAACCCCAAAATGGATAATTGAGTAGCTATCCTCCGAACTCTGAGATTGCCGGGATAGCCCGCATTTCATTTCGCGGGAATCGCTGCACTCGGAACTCACCAAGCTTATTTTTTGAACGCGAAGCGAAACGATTACCACGGAGTGATTTCCCCGTGGGGATCCCTATGAGAAGGGGTGATTGTGCCATGGGTATCCGCTGGGGGAAAAGGCTATGAGTCAATTTTTTAATCTATAGCCTTGAAATAGTGTAGTGAACCACCCCCAACCCCTCCTTGAGAAGGAGGGGATTTTCAGGGCCTCAATCGACTATTATTAGTCGAACTCAGCTTAATAAGTTTGTAGGATCAATAGATATTAAACCTAAGGGTAGCCAAAACATTGAACCGGTCAACTTTCCGGGTAGCTTCCTCAGACCTGAATGTAAATGTGGGAGGGCTCTCAGGTAGTGGTGCGTAGTTATAATCTGCATAGTCATAAACAGATGACACCTCTTCCCAGAAGGCATACTGTGCTGCCAGCTCCAGTCGCAGATCTCTGGTTATTGAAAAGCCGGCACCCAGTGCATAAATAGTGCGATCATCTGTGCCGTTTTCAAACCTGCTTGGTAAAAAGCTGTATCCTGCACGCATCGTGAAATCAGGAGAGAAATCGTATGCAATACCTCCGCGCAGGTTCCACACGGGCCGGAATGTCTCTGAAATGAATTCATTCTCAACCAACTCATCCTCAAAAAGACTGGCGTCTCTGAAATCGACCCTTGTGTTCGAATAGTTCACATATTCAGCAGAAAATGAAGCTGAAAGCCCGTTTAGATCAACAATAGCCGCACCCAGCGACGTTCTGGATGGGAATTCTACGCGGTATGAAAATTCAGTATTGACATCATCCTCAAACTGAACCCCATTATTAAAGGTTGTAAGTAAATTGGCATCAAACTCTTCATCAACATTAATACGGGTTCCAAGGGTATAGCTTGCTCCAATATTAAAGTTATCACCTAACCGGTAAATCATGCCAGCCCTGGCCCTGAAACCGTTGAATCGGCTGCTTATCCGGTCTTCAAGCAAGATGTTGTCGATGTCGGTATCTCCAAACCCATCGTCGTTACTGTCGATGAACTCGCCATCATAGTCGTTAAATTCATCTACCTCCTGAAAGAGCCTGTCATACGAAAACCTGCCGCTTAAAATACCTGCACTTACTCCAAACATCAGGTTTTCCTGAAATTCTGTTGCCAGGAAAATAGAGTATTCGCCACCATACCCTCTTTGAAAGATCTCACCCTGCTGCCGTATGCCCAAATAGTCGCCAAACTGATCAAAACCAATTCTGAAAATCGATTCATCCCAGTCTTCAAATTCATCGCCAAAATCGGTAGCAAACGTATTGAATGCGATATCAGCGTAGCTGGAACCGGGGGCTTTGAAATTGTCGGTTATCGTTGAGTTGTTATTTCTGCCTCTGAAAGAGAATGCCCGATTAAATGAGGAGTGTTGAGTGTAACCGGCACCGACTACGAAACTGCCCGTTATGGTTGGAAACGCATAGACCATACCAAAATTTGACAAATTGGTTTGATTGTCATCCAACATTCTGTTGTTGCCAAGAAAGTCACCTTCCTCCTCAACAAGACGATAAGAGAGCCCGATTTCCCCGAAACTTTGATTAAACAGTGCCGCATTTGCAGGGTTGTCTATAAAAGAACCGAACCCTGCTGCAAAAGCCGTTCCCGGCATGGTTATCGAAATCGGATCAAATGCACTGCCCTGGTCACCGAACATGTTGGCCTGGTTGCTGTAGAGAAGCACATTGTTTGGGTTCTGTGCGATGGAATATTGCAAGCCCGCTACAAACGTCAAAAGTACAACGGTAAATAAACTTTTGAATAATCTGCACATAGTTCTCCTGAGAAATGAGGTTTATAAATTGATTAATTGTTCACAAGCAGCCCGGCCATGCCGGCAGTAACTATCAGTTACTGCCTCTGTTGGAAGACGACCTGTTTCTTGATGAAGATGATGATCTGTCGTTGTTACTGCTTGATGACCGGTTCACAGTTCCCGATGAACTACTTCTGGAAGAAGTGCTTCTGTTTACTGTTGAACCTGTATTCGAGGCAGACCTGTTTCTGTTTACTGTAGCAGATGTAGTAGAGCTTCGGTTTGAGCCCGGGCTCAAGTTGACATTAGAATTGCTCAGTACCCCCCGAATTCTGTCTCCGGTTGATGAGCTCTGAGATTGATTTCTTAAAGCTTCTACAGTATTTCGGGCATTTACCGACACGCTGTTAGCTGCCGGAGGTGTAATCCGATTATCTACAGTAGTGGTTCGGTTTACGCGAACTGCATTATCCCGGTTTTCTGTGCTTCTGTCTGTCAGCGAGCTTCTGCTGATGATAGAGCTGGTTCTCGGTGTCTGTATAAAGGTTCTTGAAGAAGAAACAGCAGTTTGACTTCTGTTACTATTGTCCTGAACTGAAACAGCTGATGCTTGCTCATTATTAGATCTGTTTCTATTCGCGGAAGATCCGCTGGAGCGGTTTGAACTGCTTCTGTTAACCGATCCGCTTGAACGGTTATTATTGCTGTTGCTTCGATTCACAGCACCGCTGCTCGACCGGTTAGAGTTGTTACTGCGATTCACTGTGCCGCTACTCGACCGATTAGAGTTGTTACTGCGATTCACTGTGCCGCTGCTGCGGTTATTATTTGAGCGATTCCTGTTAACCGATCCGCTTGAACGATTATTGCTGCTTCCCCGGTTTACAGTTCCACGATTTGTGGTTCGTCCGGTAGATCTGTTGCCTACTGAAGATGTACCCCTGGTTCTGTTAACCGTGCCGCTGTTGGTTCGGTTTACGGCACTTCTGCTGTTGACTCTCGTTGTACGGGCATTAGACCGGACTGCACTTCGGGTATTCTGTGTAGTAACAGCGCTGCTTCTGTTTCCACGTACATTTCCTCTTGTGGCAAGGCCTGTGCTTCTGGGCTGATATGACCGCCTGGTTACTGAACGATCTGTATAGATCACGATCGGACGTCCGTAGTATCCACTGCCTGCCCAACCCCAGTAACCTCCGTAGTATGGGCTGTAGTGCGGATATCGATAAAATCCGTAAAAACTGCTATAGTAAGGCCTATGCCATCCATAGTGGAATGAAAAGGCTAAGTGGGTGCGCCATCGCGGATATCCGTAGTAGTGGCTTACGGCAAAGGGCGAGTAGTGCCATGGGCTGTAGTAGTGGTGATAGTGATGTACGTGCGAAGTTCTTGCTGCACGGGTATGGCTATGAGCTAGTGTTGCACCATAGTTTAAATACCACTCTTTTGCCTCATAATCTTTAAAATAGTAGGCTTCTGCATCCTCCCATCCATCTTCGTAACCGAGTACGTAATCTTCCTCGCTTACAATTTCTCCTTCCCGCTCCTCTACAGGCGCTCTTCTCTCCGGAGCCACTCTCTCAGCAGAGGTGGTTGTATACCCCGCAGGCGCTCTTTCAGTAGTTTTCAACTGGGTATAGCATCCGGTTGTAAGCAATCCTGCAGTTACAAATAGTAGTATGTTGGTTAGTAGTGAAGTTTTCATAGCAGCCTCCGGCTTCGGTCGTTAACAAGTTTACAATAGAAAAATAACTCTTTCTTTAATAATACAATATCACATATCCATGTGATGCTAAATTTCGCCCCGAAGTGACTTTGCGATCACTTCTGCTTTAGAGTTAACGTGGAGTTTCTTATAAATGTTCCTTATATGGGCCCTAACGGTATCTATTGAGATATCGTATCGGTCAGCAATCATCTTGTAGCTTAAACCGTCAACAAGACCGTTTACAATATCCTGTTCGCGTGCTGTAAGGTCGCTTTCGGGTTTTTCAGCCACAGGTTTATTAAAATGCTGAATTACCTTACGCGCTATTTGAGGCGACATGGGCGCCCCGCCTTCGACCAGGTTCTCAACCGCATCCTTAATTTCAGGCAGCGATGTGTGCTTCAAAAGATAGCCTGAAGCGCCGGCAACCAGTGAATCAAATATTTTATGTGAATCGTGATACACCGTGAGCATAAGTATCTCTATACCGGGATACTCCTTTTTAATAATTCCGATTCCCTCAATGCCCGACATACCGGGAAGCTGAATATCCATCAGCATCACATCGGGCGGGTCATACTCTTTCAGATAATCAAGCATCTCTTCTACCGAATCCATGGCAGCCTTACAGCTCATATTCTCCTGCATATCCAGATATCGCTGAATCAGGTTTCTGATTTTTACATTGTCTTCAACTATCCCAATTGTAATCATAATTTCCACCGCTATTTAAATTAAACCTTTTGTCTCTACTTTAAATCCATTTTCTGAATCTATTTCAACCTTGGCTCCAATTCGTTCGGCCCTCATTTTAATGTTTCTAAGGCCTTGACCTGTTTTCCTGTTTTTATCACTGCCGTTGCCGTTATCACGAATCATCAGTTCATACGCTTTACCGTTAAAGGAGAACCGGATATCAACTTTTGTAGCGTTTGAGTGTTTAACGACATTATTCACGGATTCTTTGAAAATCAGGTAGATATTCTCTTTCACATCCACAGGAAGTTTCTGATCCATCTTCAGGTCATCAAAATGATAGAAAACTTCCGTTTTCCCGTTCACGAAGATCTGGTTCACATAATCCTGCATTCTATCGGTAAGGTCACCG
Source organism: Balneolaceae bacterium (assembly GCA_007693295.1). Lineage (GTDB taxonomy): Bacteria > Bacteroidota > Rhodothermia > Balneolales > Balneolaceae > Rhodohalobacter. Next base: position 12,042 of record REDT01000182.1, on the reverse strand, counting down.
GCTGTATCATTTCTTGAATCGATCGACCAGACAATGTCATCCAGGCTTGTTACAATTTTCCGGCTATGCGCACCGATCTGCCTTAACGTTTCTCTCACTTCGGCATCAAGTTCTCCGGCCTGAAGAAAGTCGGTTTGCAGGGCAAGTTCGGTAAGCGAAGAGCCTACATCGTCGTGGAGGTCACTAGCAATCTGAACCCGCATCTTTTCAATATCCACCTGCTTGGTAACGCGGAAATAACGCAGCGCAAACAGTATCATGCCAATTACCACCAAAATAATCAGTGCAATAAACCACACCTGGAAGTAGAAAGGAGGCAGGATAACGAATGAGAGGCTTGCTGTCTTTGAACTTACGGCTCCGTCAGCATTATAAGCACGTATTTCGAGTTTATACTCTCCGGATGAAAGGGCAGGGTAACTTAGCGTGTTTTCCCTGGTCAGCTGCCAGTCATCATCAACACCGGATAGCCTGTATTGATATATAATTTGATCAGGTGCTTCATAAGTTAGCCCCGAATAGGTAACCTGAAGAAAGTTTTGATCGTGTTCAAAGCGGTATTGCCTGTCGGGACGAATAGGTTTTCCGCTCATTAGAATTTCTTCGAATTCCAGGCCGGGAGAAGCTCTGTTTTCAGTAACCCGATCAGGGAAAAAATGACTCAATCCTTCAACTGTACCCAGCCACATGCTACCATCACTTGCTAAAAGTGACCCGCCCGCATTCAGCTCATTGGCTATTAAACCCTGCTTAACCGTATAAAGCCTGTACGAAAGCATTCTCTCAAGCTCTGTGGTATGTGTGTCAAAGAGATCTTTACGAAACAGATAAATCCCACGATTAGTACCAAACCAATAGCGGTTTTGAGCATCCTGCTCCGTAAAATAGAAAATCGTCTCTACCCTTTCCGACCTGATAAACCGTTCCACACTCCCATCACTATAAATAGCCGGCCCGTTAAATGTTGAGAACCAAATATCATTATTGTGATCTACATGAATGTGAATCACACCATTGCTTGGAAGATTGTCGGCAATCGTTATTGTGCTAAAGTCTACACCATCATACTTCACTGCGCCACCATAGGTTGCAAACCAAATATTTCCGGTATGGTCTTTCTTGATGTCCATCACCGTATTATTGAGCAGTACGTTTGACGTAGTATATTGTTTGTACTCTCCATTATTAAGCCTGAAAACACCATCATTATAGGTGGCTATCCAGAGGTCGCCGGTCTCTTCATCTTCGTAAAATTTCCTAACAACGGTGAATGGATATTCATCCAGATCAAGCGTGATAAATCTTCCATCCTCGTAAATGCTTACCCCTTCCCGGGTTCCAATCCATATACGGCCATCGGAGGCCTGATAGAGGGTATACACCTTGTTGTCTACCAATCCATCTGCTTCACTGTACACGGTCATCTTGCCATCATCATATCGCAAAACACCACCGCCATATGTGGCAATCCAGATATTATTCTCCGAATCTTCCATAAATCCGGTTACTACGTTATTGGTAAGGCCGTTATCAATATTGTAGCTGCGAAAAATATCCCCGGCAAAAATGCTGATCCCCCCACCGAGTGTACCAAACCACAACCCTCCCTCACGGTCGATAATAGAGGTATAGATAATGGTTGCCGGAAGGCCGTGTTCGCGTGAGTAGTTGGTAAACTCAACTCCATTAAATAACGCTACACCATTCTCGGTTCCCAGCCAAATCCGGTTTTGGTCCTGAACCGTTATGGTTTGAATACGATTATCATTTAATCCCTGCAGCTGATTATAAACCTTAAACCCCCCATTATCATAAAGTACAAGGCCTGACCTGGATCCGATCCAGACCCGATCCCAGTCGTCTACTTTGATATCTCTGGTTCTCAGTTCGGGCAGTCCGTCTTCATCAAAATAGTGGCGAACTTCATCTCCAAGAATGCGAACCACGCCCTCTCTTGAAGCAACCCAGATGGTTCCATCCTTCGATTGATCGATTGCCCTGACCGAACGCACATCGATATCAAACAGACCGGAAACTGAATAGAGCTCACCATTTGTGTCTATTTTCCATATCCCGTCACCATCTGTTCCGAACCAAAAATTACCGTCACGGTCTTCAAAAATGGCAAGGATGGAGAAGTGATTTAGCCCGATGAGATTTCTTGGGGTATAGAGTGAATCGCTGCGGAGAAGCGAAACACCCGTTTCTGTACCTACCCATATCTTTAATTCAGAATCCTGGTAAAGAGAATTTACCCTGTTATTTGCAAGCCCATCCTCTTCATAAAACTGCTGAAAGTATTTCCCATCAAACCGGTTCAGTCCATAGCCGGTACCTACCCATATATACCCTCTTTCATCCTGAATCATGTCGTGAGCTACCGATTCGCTCAACCCAATTTCAATGGAGTAATTTCGAAATGGAAGCAGTTGAGAGAGTGCAGTTTCTGCACAAAAAAACAGGATAAACAGAAATGCAATATGATTTAGTGGTTTCGACATCTCTGCAATCTAATTGGTTCAGGTTTTAGAGCATATCACATGTTCATGTGAAGCGGGAATAAAAAAAGCCACGCTATTGGGCGTGGCTTCAAAATATCAAAATAATTAATGCAGATCTGATTAACCGAGGTAGGCTCTGAGAGCGGCACTTCGATTGTGATGGCGTAATTTTCGTAACGCCTTCTCTTTGATCTGCCGTACACGTTCGCGTGTAAGATCGAAGCGTTCACCGATCTCTTCGAGCGTGAGTGAGTGTTCACGGCCAATTCCAAAATAGAGCCTGATTACTTCCGCTTCACGTTTGGTAAGCTTGGATAGTGCACGCTCAATTTCAACCTTGAGCGATTCACCCATCAATTCATTATCAGGGTTTGGAATCTCTTCGTTTTCGAGTACATCCAACAAACGATTGTCTTCTCCCTGCGCAAATGGCGCATCCATGGAGAGATGCCGGCCCGAGATCTTCAGCGTATCGGCTACTTCAGATACGGTCATATCAAGGCTTTCGGCGAGTTCTGCAGCCGAAGGCACACGCTCATACTCCTGTTCAAGCTTGGAGAGCTCCTTACCGATTTTGTTAAGCGCACCTACACGGTTTAGCGGTAGACGTACAATCCTGCTCTGCTCGGCAAGTGCCTGGAGAATAGACTGACGAATCCACCATACAGCATAGGAGATAAATTTAAACCCACGCGTTTCATCAAATCTTTTGGCAGCTTTGATAAGGCCGAGGTTACCCTCATTAATCAGATCGCCAAGGGAAAGCCCCTGATTTTGATACTGTTTTGCAACAGATACCACAAAACGGAGATTTGCCTTGGTTAACTCTTCAAGTGCACGTTGAGATCCTTTTTGAATCTCTTTTGCAAGACGAACTTCATCGTCGGGGGTTATCAGTTTCTCTTTTCCAATTTCGTGAAGGTAGCGGTCTAGTGATTCAGACTCGCGTGTAGAAATTCCTGAGCTTTTTGCCACTTTTAATCTATTTCTTTGATGTTATTGCTAATAGCCGTAATGGACAGCTTGAAAAACGTATGTTACCCGCTTATGTTGCCTGACCTATTTATAATCGAACTGTACAATATAAGAAATGTTGCGTAAAATTTGTAGTCCGGATTACTTCTTTTCAAATCTCCGATAGAAATGAAGTCCCAGCCAGTGGATTCTCAATTTCAAATGCATCCAAAACCGTTGCTGACAGATCCGAAAACGTTTCGCGTATTCCCAGGAAGTTTGCTGAACTCTTTCCGGCCTGAAGCGCCAACAGGGGAACAAATTCCCGTGTATGATCGGTACTGTTATCAGTGGGGTCGTTACCATGATCTGCCGTTATCACCAGGTAATCATTTTCATTTAGTTTACCCAATATTGCCGGCAAGGCTCTGTCTATCTCCTGCAGTGCTTCAGCAAATCCCCCGGGATCTTGCCTGTGGCCATATAACTGGTCTGTATCAATCAGGTTTACAAAAACGAAGCTGTTATCAATATTTGCACTCATAAGGCTTAGCAGCTGTGAAATCCCTTCAGCGTTGCTGTTTGTTTTCCTGTATTGAGTAAATCCTGCACCGGCAAAAAGATCTGCAATTTTTCCAACGGAATAGGTTTTTACACCCTCATCCTGTAATAACGTGAGCAGATTTGGAGTAGGCGGCACCAGGGAGAAGTCTTTTCGATGGTCAGACAACCTCTCAAATGATCCCGGCTTGCCGTGAAATGGGCGCGCAATAACCCGGCCCACAGTGTGATCACCCACAAGAATTTGTTCTCGTGCGTAAGCGCACCATTCGTATAGTTTTTCCAGCGGAGTTACATCCACATGGCAGGCTACCTGGAATACACTGTCGGCTGAGGTGTAAACGATTGGGCGCCCGGTTGAGATATGCTCTCTTCCATAATCGCGTATCACATCCGTTCCTGAGTAGGGCTTGTTACAGAGAACTGCCTGAACACCTGTACCCTCACAATATTTTTTTAGAAGTGTCTCCGGAAACCCTTTGGGGTAGGTCGGAAAAGGTGTTTCGAGCTGCAGGCCTGCCAGTTCCCAATGCCCGGTTGTTGAGTCTTTTCCTGCCGAAACCTCCCTCATTTTACCGTACGAGGCCAGGGGGTTATTAACCCTATTCACAGATTGGAGAGGCTCAATATTACCAAGGCCAAGCGCTTCAAAGTTTGGCAGTTTGCAATCGGTAACGCGACAAACTCCCGCAAGGGTATTGGCATTTTCATCCCCGTATTGATCGGCGTCTTCCTGTGCGCCTATTCCCAGCCCATCGATGATGATTGCAAAAAAACGACCCATTTAATAGTTCCCGGCTGTTTTTACACTCTCTTTCACTGCTAAAGAGAGCGCCTGTTTTGCCTGAGAAATAAGTTCATGTACCTCAATCCGGGCGGAGTCGACATGAACTGAACCAATTCTTATATCTACAGAAATACTCTGTCCGTTAACCAGTTCTATCGGTTTTTCAAAGGTTTTCAAAACTTTGTTTTTCCACTCTTCAAACTCCTTGTTTCTCTCACCCACCAGCAAATATGAATAGATATAATCTGAATTGAACCCGATCAACCCGTTAAAGCCCATACCGGATGGACTCAGTAAATTGACCATGGTTTTTTGAAGGTGTTTCAATGATTCAAGCCTTACAGATGAACGAAGTTCTGCAATGTTGTCGATGGTTATAAAACCAAACCATGTAATGTTACTAGCGGTTTCTGACCTTATTATTTGAGTTTTCAGACTTCTCTCCCATAAATCGGGAATAAAGCTACCATACTCACTTGTAAAGATATCTTCGTCTATGGGCACTTTACCAAGGTTTACCTGAATGGCCAGTGCAGCAATTCGAACTAGATTATTGAGCTTGTGTTTTGACGACTCTTTAAAAACCAGAGGATTTTTATCGTAAGCCAGAATTACAGCATGGCGCCGGTCGTTGATTTTCAGCGGAATTGCCAGCGTGGCCCCTTCGGTGAGGTTTTCAGAAGATGAAATGCGTTTCGGATTCTGGTTGAAATGAATGGAAAACTGAGCTTCTCCTTTTTGCAGCGCATCATACGCCATCGACTTCTCTTCCACCATCAATCCAAGTGAGGGAGAGTCCGGAGCTTTAACGGAACTAAGTACAGAAACCCATCTGTTCATTCCCCGTGCAACAACCGTAATCCCTCCGGTTGGCAAAAGCTTGTCCATTTCCTGAACCAGCTGATCGAGTATATCTACTTTATGCATTTTTGCAGAAAGAGAGTTAATCGAATGTTCATAGTCTACCCACTCCTGCTGTTGCTCGTACAGGTCCGTCAGTTCAAGATAAGTGTTCAACACGTTTAAAAGTGCATTCCTGTAAGCCGAAAGCACCTCTTCGTAATCCAACACATTCAACTGGTACTCTGTCTCAACAACCGTGATGGCCACTGTCTCCCCATTATTTATAAACGGAATAAGGGTCAAAAAACGCACGGGCACAAAATCGTAATAATGTTTTAAAAGTTGCCCGTCAACGTCATCACCTACCTTCAGCTGCATTACCTGTTCAATCTCTTTATAGCTGTTGAGATACAGCTCTCCAAATTCGACTCGGTCAGAGAACATCACATTTGGCAGGATGGTTGAGCTGCTCTCAAGCACAAACTGCTCACGGGAACGGTTCACCCAATACATGTAAACCGTATCGGCTTCTGTGGATTTCCTCAGCAGCTGAACTACATCATCTAAAACATGTTTAAATTCAAGAAGCGCTTTTTCTTCGCGTCGTTTGGTCATAAGTAGGTCGTAGATAAATTACAAATGGGATGCGAGTTCTTCTGCCTCTTCAATCATAGATTCAAACAGGTTTAGTCCCCTCGACCAAAATTGAGGATCCCGGATGTCGATATCCATTTTGGCAATCAGATTATGTGGCCAGTCGGAACCCCCAGCTTCCAAAAGCTGAATATAACGATCTGAAAACCCATTTGTTTGAGATTTATATGCATCGTAAAGAGCCAATACAAGCAGCTCACCAAAAGCGTAAGCGTAAACATAGCCGGGCGTGTGCAAGAAATGAGGTATATAGCACCACCACAGCTTATACTCTTCTGTTAATGTAATGGAGTCGCCGTAGAGTTCACGCTGGGTTTCAATCCAGTGCTGTGAGAACTGTTCGGTTGTCAGCTCCCCCTCCTCTCTTCTGGCAGTATGTATCCGGTCTTCAAAACGGTTCATTGATATCTGCCTGAATACCGTTGCAATAGTGTCATCAATCTTGCTGATTAACAGCGCCAGTTTCTCCTTCGGATCGTCTATTTTCTGAAGCAATTTGTTAAAAACCAGCATCTCACCAAAAACAGAAGCGGTTTCCGCAGTGGTTAACGGGGTAGACGACTGCAGTTCTCCCTGCTTTCTGGAGAGGTATTGATGGACCCCGTGGCCCAATTCGTGGGCGAGAGTCTGCACATCCCTGAGCTGACCGTCGTAGTTCATAAATACATAAGGGTGAACTGAAGTTACCGTACTTGCAGAATAAGCCCCTCCCCTCTTTCCGGGTTTGATTGCCGCATCTATCCACTTTTTTTCAAAAAACTCTGACGCAATTGACCCCATCTGCGGGTGGAAATCGCTATATGCGCCCAAGACCATCCCTTTAGCCTCTTCCCACTTCACTTTTTTGGTGGTCTGCAATATCGGCGCGTATCGATCATAATCGAACAGTTCATCTACCTTCAGCAATTTTCGCTTTAGTTTGTAGTATCTCTGTACAAGATGATAGTGACCGGTAACAGAATCAATCAGTGCATTTACCGTGTCACTGTCGGTTTGATTGGACAAATTTCGTGATGAGATCCAGCTCTCATAGTTTCGAAGCTTGTCGTTGGTATATTTATCGGCAAGCAGTGTATTAAAAATAAATGTGAGCGATCGGGAGTGGTCAGTGAATGTATCGGTAAGTGATTGATGTGCTTTTTTTCGAAGCTCCCGGTCCGGATTGTGCAGTTTACTGAGCACCTCCTGTTCGGTGAGCTCTTCCCCATCGAGTTCAAAACGGGCTGCTCCGAGAGTTTCGTCAAAATACCGGTTCCATGCCGCCCTTCCGGTAACCGACTTCGCGCTCATTACTTTTTCGGCATCCTCTGAAAGGATATGGTCTTTATACATTCGCGAAACTTCCAGGTAGTGCTGCCATTTAATCAGCTCTTTTGAATGGATGAGCCGTTCGGCTTTTTCATCCTCAACTTGAAGCCACTCCACATTAAAGAAAACCAGCTTCTGGCTCAGCTCAGAACCCATTTCGCTGGCCTCCTGCAGCAGTTTACCCAAAGCCGGATCCTCTGTATTGGTAGACCAAATGAGATGAGCATAAGACCCGATTTTACCGGATTGCTGAACCAACTCTTCGTAATGCCCCATGGCTTCGGCAAACTCTGCTTCAGACAATTCAGCTACACGCTCCCTGTAATTTGAGGCGAATTGATCGGCCTTTTTTAAAAGTAACTCTTTATCCTTTTTCAGTGCCGGATCATCCGGTGATTTATACAGATCTGAAAGATCCCATTTAACCGCTTCAGCACCGCTTTTATCCATATCTTTTTTACTGCTCATACATCAAATTTATCAGAAGTTAATTATATCAAACTTTGTGTGAATATAAAGAATGAAACGGCATCTATGAACTTAGAATTTCAACTTCTTTCACTTTGTAATTACACGAATTATCGTCGTTTTTTAATACAATAATGGTTAATTTAACATTTATGTAAATGAATCAACACATTGTAAACCAATTAGCCTTAAACACCGGTTTTACAGATTGCCGTTATAACTGTCGCGAAATATAGAATATCATAAGGTTTACACTGTTACTGATTCCAATTTTCTGCCATAACATTCATAACTCATTTTAACGAATACCCTGTCGTTTTGAAATCACTTGAAGCCGTCTTTGGACCCAACTCCGCTCTTGTTGAAGAGCTCTATGACCAATATCAGGAAAACCCCAACTCCGTACCCAAACACTGGAAAAAATATTTTGACGAGATAGAGGGCAGGGAGGTTGATGCACCGGAACCGGACACCAATGGTGCGCCTGTTACAGCCGAACCTAAAGTCGTGCCCAGGGAGAAGGAGCCGCCGAAAGAGGTGAAAAAAGAGAAACCGGAAGTCTCCATTCCTGATAATGCTGAACTTGAGAAGATTAAAGGTGTTGCCTCAAAAATCGTAGAGAATATGGATCAGAGCATTGAAGTGCCTACGGCTACTTCATTGCGGGTACTACCGGTTAAGATGCTTGCAGAAGACCGGGCTATTGTAAATACCCATCTGTTAAAGCGGGGAGAGCCCAAAGCATCATTTACACATTTCATTGCCTGGGCCGTTATCCAGGGGCTTAAAGATTTTCCAAATATCAACTCTTACTACGCGAAAAAAGACAACTCGCATTACAAGGTTAAACCGGAACAGGTAAACCTCGGCATTGCGGTAGACCTTAAGAGTAAAGACGGCTCAAGAAACCTTGTAGTACCCAATATCAAGGGTGTCGACAAGATGAACTTTAAGGAGTTTCTCTATGCTTTTGCCGAATTAATTGACAAAGCAAGAAATGGCAAACTTGAAATTTCCGACTTCCAGGAAACCACAATCAGTATTACCAATCCGGGCACAATTGGAACCGTTTCGTCCGTTCCACGGCTAATGAAAGGCCAGGGAGCCATCATCGCAACAGGGGCCATCAACTATCCGGCAGAGTATCAATCCATGGCTCAGGATGTTCTGAACCAGCTTGGGGTAAGCAAGGTTATGACAGTAACCTGCACCTACGATCACCGCATTATTCAGGGTGCAGAATCAGGAATGTTTCTTCAAAAAATTCACCAGCTTCTGAATGGTGAAGAAGACTTTTACGATGTGATCTTTAAAGATCTGGAAATTCCATATCAGCCTCTTCCCTATGGAGAGGACAAATATGAGGGACAGCTCAGCGGCAAAGCAAATACCCTTGAGCAGGACCGCAGAGCCATTGCCGTTTGGAGGCTTATCAATATGTACAGGATGCGCGGGCATGTGCTTGCCGATCTGGATCCACTGGGTGCCGGACCGGGACACAGCCCGGAGCTCGATCTTGAATATTACGGGCTCACGCTTTGGGATCTCGACAGGGAGTTTTATTGTGAAGGATTGGGCGGCAAAGATATTGCCAGTTTACGCGATATTATACAGCTGCTCAGAAATACCTATTGTGGGAAAATAGGTGCAGAGTACATGCATCTGCTCGACCTGGATGAGCGCAAATGGTTGCGTGAATCGATGGAGTCGACAACAAATACACCGGATCTCAGCAAGGATGAAAAAGAGGGCATCCTGCATAAACTGAATCAGGCGATGGCATTTGAACAGTTTCTGCACAAAAAATATGTGGGCCATAAACGGTTCTCCCTTGAGGGAGCTGATACGCTGATTCCCATGATGCATTTTCTAATGGAGAAGGCGGGTGAAAAAAATATAGAAAAATTCTTTCTTGGAATGGCGCACCGTGGAAGGCTCAATATTCTGGTGAACATCATGAATAAGCCTTACAGAAAAGTATTTGCCGATTTCGAAGGCAATATTGATCCCAGCACTATTCAGGGATCAGGTGATGTGAAATATCATCTGGGATCGAAAGGCACTTACCATACCAGCTCGGGTAAAGATATTGAATTGGAATTACTTCCTAATCCCAGCCATCTTGAAGCGGTTAACCCTGTTGTTGAGGGCGCGGCACGTGCAACGCAAGACCATCACGAATCGGACGATGCTAAGAGCAAGATAGTGCCCCTGCTGATGCACGGCGACGCCGCATTTGCCGGGCAGGGTGTTGTAGCAGAGACTTTGAATATGTCGCAGCTGCGGGGATACGAGACCGGTGGCTCCATTCATATAATCATAAACAATCAGATCGGATTTACAACACTGCCCGAGGATGCCCGGTCTACAGAGTACGCCTCAGATCTGGCTAAAATGATTTTAGCCCCTATTTTTCATGTAAACGGCGACGATCCCGAGTCTGCAGTTCATGCCGTTAAGCTGGCCCTGGATTACAGGCAGAAATTTGGCAAAGATGTGGTTATTGACCTGGTTTGCTACAGAAAGCATGGACACAACGAAGGTGATGAACCTGCTTTCACACAACCGGGTTTATACAAAGAGATTGAAAACCACTCTCCGGTTCGCGATATCTATGTTAAAGAGCTGGTTCGAAAAGGTGAGTTTGATAAAGAGGAGACCGAAGCCATTTTTAATGAGTTTGATGAACTTCTGCAACAGGCGTTTGAAGATGCTAAAAGCTCACCTGCATTTGAAGTAACCGACAAAATGCTTGACCGCCATGAGGAGCCTCAAAAAGAGCGAGACACCTTCCCCGATACCACCTATCCGGTTGATGAACTGAAAGAGATAGCCGTTAAGCTGAATACGGTTCCCAAAGATTTCGATGCAAATCCAAAGCTGCTGAGACAGCTTGCCAAACGGGCTGAAGCTGCAGAGAAAAATGAAAAGAGTATTGACTGGGGTTTTGCTGAAGCACTCGCTTTCGGGTCGCTTTTGAAGAGTGGCAGAACAATAAGGCTAACCGGCCAGGATGTTGAACGCGGAACGTTTTCGCACCGTCATGCTGTGCTCCATGGTACAGTAACAGCACAGCGCTTTACACCGCTAAATAATTTATCTGATGATCAGGGTGTGTTTTACCCTTATAACAGTCTGTTAAGTGAATTTGCCGCACTCGGATTTGAATTTGGCTACTCAGCAACAGAACTGGATGCGCTGGTAATTTGGGAGGCCCAGTTTGGCGATTTCGCAAACGGTGCACAGGTCATCATTGATCAGTTCATCTCCTCATCCAAGGCGAAGTGGAATCAGCGCACTGCATTGGTTATGACGCTTCCTCATGGTTATGAGGGACAGGGACCTGAACACTCCTCGGCCCGTCTTGAGCGATTTCTTCAGCTTTGTGCCGAAGATAATATGCAGGTAGCTAACTTTACGACCCCAACACAGTACTTTCACGCTTTGAGAAAGCAAGTGCTGCAGGAGAGCAAAAAGCCTCTCATCATTATGTCACCCAAAAGCCTGCTGCGGCACCCGCTTGCCGTATGCAGTGTTGAAGAGCTGGGTACCGGAAAATTCCACCCTTATATTGAAGATCTTGAAGTTGAAGATCCAAAGTCTATCGACAGAATTGTAATCTGTTCAGGTAAGGTCTATTATGACCTCTACAAAGCTCGCGAAGAGAGCGGCAAGAGCAATGTGGCGCTTACCAGGCTTGAGCAAATCTATCCGTTTCCCGACAAGGATATATCCGGATATCTCAAGAAATTCAGCCATGTTAAGAATGTTGTTTGGTGCCAGGAAGAACCCAGAAACATGGGTGCCTGGTCGTTTGCCGCTCCACGGCTTAACAACATTCTAAGCAAAACCCAGTCGCTCACCTATGCCGGGCGCCTCGCATCGGCATCCCCTGCAGCCGGGCAGAAGAAGATTCATGAGGCTGAGCAGAATAAATTAATCGAAGACGCTCTGGGATAAAAAAAA
>REDT01000147.1 GCA_007693295.1 Balneolaceae bacterium | reverse complement strand
TCTACGCCTTTTCTATAACCTGAGGCAGATTCTCCAGGATATCCGCCGTCATTTTTTTTAGGTCAAAGGCAGGCTTCCAGTTCCAGTCACTTCGGGCCTCGGTGTCGTCGATGCTGTCGGGCCATGAGGATGCGATCTCCTGACGATAATCGGGCTGGTACTCAATTCCAAAATCAGGTATCCGGGCTTGAATAGAAGCTGCGATCTCTTCGGGTGTAAAACTGATCGCAGACACATTGTAGCTGGTCCGTACGGTTATCTTTTCAGCCGGAACGTTCATTAACTCAATCGTTGCCTTCACGGCATCACTCATATACATCATCGGCAGGGCGCTGTCTTTCTCGAGAAAACATGAAAAGGTATCCCCGGCAAGCGCTTTGTGGTAGATGTCGACGGCATAATCGGTTGTTCCGCCACCCGGCAAAGATTTATACCCAATCAACCCGGGATACCGAAGGCTTCTCACATCCACTCCAAACTTTCGGTGAAAGTAAGCGCACCACTGCTCCCCTGCTACTTTGGTGATGCCATAAACCGTTGTCGGATTTGTAGGAGTGGTTTGTGGTGTTCTCTTTTTCTGAGCATCAGGTCCAAACACTGCAATAGAACTTGGCCAAAAAATACGTTCCAGGTTTTTATCCCGGGCTACTTTCAGAACATTCAGAAGGCCATCCATATTGAGCTTCCAGGCCAGATCAATATTCTTCTCTGCATTGGCCGATAGCAGTGCAGCCAGGTGATATACAATCTTCACGTCATACTGATCGATCAGCCTTTCAAGCCGCTCCTTGTCCATCACGTCCAGATGTTCAAATGGTCCTTCACCCAGCTGCGCATTTGGAGCCGAAATATCTGTAGCTACCACATTTCCACTTCCATACAAATTGCGAAGTTCCGCCGTCAGTTCACTTCCGAGCTGTCCACACGCACCGGTTATTAAGATTTTTGTCATGTTATGTGTTTGTTCGTAATATGGTTGCTAATTCTAATAAAAAACTACCCAGCAAAAATAAGCAATCAGTGGGCAGTGGCCAGTTGGCAGTTGGCAGTTGGAAACTTCAAAATGAACATTTGGGCAAAATGTTTTCCAGTATAGATCTAAGCTAAGTTAGGATTTGTCAACTGCAAACTGCCTACTGTTTACTTTTTTTACTGAATAACCCCCAGCTCCTTTCCAACTTCCGTAAACGCACTCACCGCTTTGTCCAGATGCTCCTTTTCGTGAATTGCAGAGAGTTGAACGCGAATTCTGGCCTGTTCTTTGGGAACAACCGGGTAATAGAAACCGATCACGTATATACCTCTGTCCAACAGTTTTTCAGCAAACTCCTGGGCTACCTTAGCGTCATAAAGCATTACCGGCACAATGGCATGTTCGCCCGGCTTGATTTCAAACCCGGCATCAGTCATCGCTTTTCTGAAGTAATGAGTATTCGACTCCAGCTTATCCCGCAGCTCTGTGGTTTCGCTCAACAGGTTCAGCACCTCAATGGAGGCTCCGGTAATCGATGGGGCCAGTGTGTTGGAAAAAAGATAGGGACGGGATCGTTGCCGAAGCATGTCTACAATTTCCTGATGGGCAGCTGTAAATCCCCCCGATGCCCCGCCAAGGGCTTTCCCAAGCGTTCCTGTGATGATATCCACACGTCCCAATACGTCGCGGTATTCATGAACGCCGCGTCCGGTTTTGCCCACAAAGCCGGTGGAGTGGCACTCATCACTCATCACCAGGGCGTCATACTTCTCGGCCAGATCACAAATTTTATCGAGCTGTGCGATGGTGCCGTCCATGGAGAAGACGCCATCGGTGGCAATAATTTTAGTTCTTGCTCCGGAAGCCGCTTTCAGCTGCTCTTCCAGGTCGGCCATGTCGTTGTGTCGGTAAACAAACCGCTGCGCCTTACAGAGCCTTACTCCGTCAATAATGGAGGCATGATTTAACTGGTCTGAAATGATGGCGTCCTCTTTTCCGAGCAGCGGTTCAAAAACACCCCCATTTGCATCAAACGCTGCCGCATAGAGAATGGCGTCATCGGTGCCCAGGAATTCCGAAATCTTTGCCTCAAGCTCTTTGTGAATGGTTTGTGTTCCACAAATAAACCGTACTGACGACATTCCATATCCGTATTTATCAATCGTCTTCTTGGCCGCTTCAATCACCCGCGGGTGCGATGAAAGCCCGAGATAGTTGTTGGCACAAAAGTTGATCACTTCATCACCTTTCGTGGTTTTAATCACAGCACCCTGAGGAGTGGTGATAACGCGTTCTTCTTTATATAAACCGTCTTTTTTGATCTGATCCAGTTCCGTTTGCAAATCCTCTTTCAATGTCGAATACATGAGCTCAAGTGTTAATCTATTGATAAATTATTTCGGGGAGAAAAATACAAAATTAGTTGAACAGATGAGGAGGAGAAAGAGTGAAAGAGTGAAAGAGTGAAAGAGTGAAACAGGATGTTCGATATTGGTCTTGTTCAAATACTTAATCCAGTAACCTGGATGATTTGGTTTACAAGAACAACTCCGGCCCATTTTGAAATAAAAAAGCCCCATCTCCTTTTTGGGAAATGGGGCTTCTAAAATTCAACTGAATGTTTAGCTGTTCGGAATTACATCATTCCGCCCATGCCTCCCATTCCGCCCATGCCGCCCGGCATTCCGCCACCCGGCATTCCACCGTCATCATCGCCATCCTTGGATGGCTTGTCAACAACTACAGCTTCGGTTGTAAGCATAAGGCCTGCAACAGAAGCAGCGTTTTCAAGCGCAGTTCGGGCTACTTTGGTAGGATCAATAACGCCTGCCTTGATCATATCTTCGTAAACTTCGGTTCGTGCGTTATAACCGAAAGCTCCTTTGCCTTCGAGTACTTTCTGAACCACGATAGATCCTTCAACACCGGCATTGTTTGCAATAGCTCTCAGAGGAGCTTCCAGCGCACGCTTGATAATGTTGAATCCAACTTGCTGATCGCCATTTTCGGCTTTCATCCCGTCAAACACTTTCAGTGCTCTCAGGAAAGCAACTCCACCGCCGGGTACAATACCCTCTTCTACAGCAGCACGTGTTGCATGAAGCGCGTCTTCAACACGGGCTTTCTTCTCCTTCATCTCAACTTCAGATGCGGCACCGATATAAAGTACAGCAACTCCGCCACTTAGCTTGGCAAGACGCTCCTGCAATTTCTCACGGTCGTAGTCGGAAGTTGTATTCTCGATCTGAGACCTGATCTGGTTAATGCGAGCTTTGATATCGCTATCTTTACCTTTACCACCAACAATGGTTGTGTCGTCTTTGTCAATGTTGATACGGTCGGCAGATCCGAGGAAGTCGAGCGTTGCATTCTCAAGTTTATAACCGCGCTCTTCGCTGATTACTGTACCGCCTGTCAAAATGGCGATATCTTCGAGCATTGCTTTTCTTCTGTCGCCAAAGCCGGGGGCTTTAACAGCAGCGATTTTCAGAGAGCCTCTCAATTTGTTCACTACCAGGGTAGCCAGAGCTTCACCTTCAATATCTTCTGCAATGATAAGAAGAGGTCTGCTGGTCTGAATTACTTTTTCCAGAATTGGAAGAAGGTCCTTCATGTTAGAGATCTTCTTGTCGAAGATAAGGATGTAAGGCTCTTCCATTTCGGTGGTCATTTTCTCGCTGTTCGTTACAAAGTACGGAGAGAGATAACCTCTGTCGAACTGCATACCTTCTACAGTTTCGAGATATGTATCCGTTCCTTTGGCTTCTTCAACGGTAATTACACCATCTTTACCAACTTTCTCCATCGCTTCTGCGATACGGCTTCCGATCTCCTCGTCGCCATTTGCAGAGATCGTTCCAACCTGACGAATACTGTCGAGGCTGTCGCCAACCGGTTTGCTCTGTTTTGCAAGATCAGCAACAACAGCTTTTACTGCTTTCTCTATACCGCGCTTCAGTTCCATTGGATTGGCACCGGCAGTCACATTCTTCAGTCCGGTTTGGATGATGGACTGAGCAAGTACGGTTGCAGTGGTTGTTCCATCACCGGCAATATCGCTGGTTTTAGAAGCAACTTCACGCACCATCTGTGCGCCCATATTTTCTACTTTGTCGGAGAGTTCAATCTCCTTCGCTACGGTAACACCATCTTTGGTAACGGTAGGTGCGCCGAACGATTTTTCAATAACTACATTTCGTCCGCGAGGACCCAATGTTACTTTAACAGCATTTGCAAGCTTGTCGACACCGCGTTTCAGTGCGTCGCGTGCATCAGCATCATAATGAACTAATTTAGCAGACATAATTTTCTTAGGTTTTGTTAGTGTTTAAAATGTTTAGAAGTAGAGATAACTAGAAGGGAGTGATTACGAAACAATTCCCAAAATGTCGGATTCTCTCATAATCAGATACTCTTCACCATCGAGAGTGACTTCAGTACCGGAATATTTTCCATAAAGGATTTCATCACCTTTTTTAACTGACATATCGATCTTAGTCCCGTTTTCTACTTTACCCGGCCCTGCCTCTACAACAGTTCCTCTTTGTGGTTTCTCTTTTGCTGTGTCAGGGATAATGATTCCTGAGCTGGTTGTCTCTTCAGCTTCTACCGGGCGTACCAATACGCGATCGCTTAAAGGTTTAATGCTAGCCATATGATGACTCCTCAATTATTAGGTTTTTGTTTACAGTTAATTTTCTTTGATGCCCTTATCGGACATCGTCTGTTTGGTAGTATACTTAGCAACTTCCGTACCAAGTTTGCAGATATGCCAAAACATTCCTTTTAATATCAAAACAGATGTAATTTTGTACAAATTCTCTCTCTTACCCGTGATTCCTTCAGGAAAATGTGCCAAGTTGTTCAAGACGGGCTGTCAACTTTTCATACATTTCCGGTTCCAGCGCCTCAGCACGCAGTGAGAAGTCGAACTCTTCAACAGGCAATTCAGCATTTAACCTCTTCAAAGCATTGCTTAACATTTTCCTTCTCTGGTTAAAGGCCATTCTAACCACTGTTTTGAGATGCTCGTCGGTACATTCGAGGTCAGCTTTATTAAAGGTAAATTTAACCACGCTGCTCTCAACTTTTGGCGGAGGTGAAAAAACCTGTGGCGGCACATCAAATAAAATTTCAGGGGTACTCATTAATTGACACTGAACACTCAATATTCCATACTCTTTGGTGCCCTTGTTTGCTACAATTCGTTCTGCAACTTCTTTCTGCATCATCAAAAGCGCAGTGCTGATATGTTTACGGTTCTCCATTATGGCAAACAGAATCTGGCTTGTGATATAGTAGGGTAAGTTCCCGACAACATGAACCGGTTTTGGCACATCAATTATCTCATGCCAATCGCACTTCAAAATATCTTCTTCCACTATTTGCAGGCCGGGATACTTTTCAGCAAGCAGCTCAACCATTCTCTGGTCTATCTCAACCACAACCAGATCGCTGAATTTTTCAAAAAGCGGACCCGTAATAGCTCCGGCTCCCGGGCCTATTTCAATAACCCTGTCGTCCGGATTGGCCGAGACGGCATTTACAATCTTGCTGATCATATTGCCATCTTTCAAAAAATGCTGGCCCAAACTCTTCTTTGTTCTCGGTATATAACTCATGTAGTTTAAACAGATTTAAAACTTGAGATCTGACATGTTTTAGTTAGATTTAACTTACTAAGAATTTAGATGTCTTCCTGAACATGTTTATGGGTCTCCCTTTGCAGGCAGGTTCAGGTTATCTAACAACATTTTTTTAACCAGAATTTACTTACATGGAGCTGAATCCATTCGATAGCGAACAAATTGGTATTAAAACTCTTGAAAAGAGCCTGATGAAAACCAAATCGGCCCGGTCACTAAAGATCGGTTTACCAAAAGAGACCTCAAATGATGAACGTCGAATCTCACTCACACCCGGAGGGGTGTCAATCCTGGTAGCAAACGGGCATGAGATCTATATTGAGAAGAATGCAGGTATAGATGCTCATTTTTCTGATAGTGATTATACCGAAGCCGGGGCCGAAATTTCATATAGTGCAGAAGAGCTTTTCAAAAACTCCGAAATGATTGTTAAAGTGGCCCCCCCAACAAAAACGGAGCTGAACTGGATGCAGCCGAACCAGATTCTTTTTTCAGCACTCCACCTGGGGCATACCAGTCACGAATACCTGAATAGCCTGATGAACAAAGGCGTCTGTGCCATCGGCTACGAATTTATCAAAAGTGAAGACGCTGAATTTCCCATTGTTCGTATGATGCATGAAATTACCGGCTCCATGTCGGTACAAATTGCTGCTCACTATTTAGAAAACAGCAGCGACGGACAGGGAATTATGCTTGGTGGCATCTCAGGGATCCCCCCTGCCACTGTAGCCATATTGGGAGCCGGGATCACGGGCGAATATGCAGCACGAACTGCTCTCGGGTATGGCGCCCAGGTGTTCGTAATGGATAATAACCTTACCCTGCTTCGAAGGCTCGAAAACGCACTTGACCGAAGAATCATTACGGCAACAGCCAACCATCAATATCTCTCAACAGCACTTGAATTTGCCGATGTGGTAATCGGCGCTGCCATGACTGAGGGCGAACGCGCACCCTGCTGGGTTACTGATCCCATGGTGCAGTCGATGAAGCCCGGCAGTGTAATTGTAGACACGGTAATTGACCAGGGCGGCTGCATCTCAAGCAGCGTTGCCACCACCCATTCCAATCCGGTATTCAGAAAGTATGACGTAGTTCACTACTGCGTGCCAAATATCCCCTCCAATGTAGCGCGTACAGCCACATACGCACTCAACAACGTAATTGTACCCTACCTTGTTGAAATGGGTGACGCCGGCAGCATCCAGGATTGCCTGTGGAATAATACTGCCTTGCGGAATGGAGCTTACATCTATAAAAAGCATCTCACCAAAAAAGGACTATCCGAACAATTTGAGATGCCTTTTCGCGATATTGAGATGTTGATAGCGAGTCAGATCTGACCAAGGTTCAAGGGACCTGACAGCACCAACCGGATCTGTCAGCGTCTTCACGGTTCACGGTTCACGGTTCACGGTTACACGTTAAACGTTACAGGTTGTAGATGTGTAAATACAGTTCTACGGTTCTACGGTTCTACGGTTCTAAAACGAAGTTGCCAACTGCCAACTTTTCTCAATAAATCATCAATCAAAAAATGTCTACATCCGAACTAAGTGAAAGCAACTACCGGAGGATCTGTTTTATCAACTGGGCGCTGTCGGTTCCACTGCTGCTTATCTTTTCCTGGCCCTATTTCTTCTTGTGCCAGCTGTTGGAGATACAGAGGTTCGTCGCATTTGCCGGGGCAATACTTTTTGCACTCCCGTTTATGCTCACCATTCTGCACGGTCATGTAACCATGGCATTGGGAGTTGTGCACAGACATCACTACTATGAATGGCTTCAAGGATATCCATTTACATACGGAGTTCTCTTTCATCCCATGATTATCAGTACAAGATTCAGATTAATCCTCTTCTTTGTGAGTTTGGGGGTTTTGGCTGCAGGTTATCTTTGGTAAGAGAGTTCGGGGAGCTCTAAATTCTAATGACCCAAATTCTAAACTGCACCCGGATACTTTTCTCTGAATGTGGGACACGGTTCACGGTTCACGTAAAAAATTTGGATTCAAAGTTGTAAACTGTCAACTGTTAATTGCCAACTTTTCCAGGTTTTTTACCCAAGCAAGGCTCCTAATCTTAAATCAACAATCAATACGCCTTCCCCTTCATGATATCCTCAACCACCTCAGGATCGAGCAGCGTGGACGTATCCCCCACATTCTCCAGGTCGTTGGCTGCAATCTTTCTGAGAATACGGCGCATAATTTTTCCCGATCGTGTTTTTGGCAGACCCGGCGCAATCTGGATCTTGTCGGGCTTGGCAATCGGGCCAATGATTTTTGTAACCAGATTGTGTATCTCCTTCTTGAACTCCTCTGGATCTTTCGGATCTTTTTCACAGATCATAAAAGCAAAAATTCCCTGCCCCTTGATGTCGTGCGGATATCCCACCACGGCCGACTCAACAATATTTGGATGCTCATTAATCGCATTTTCGATCTCGGCGGTTCCAAGTCGGTGGCCGGAAACGTTCAGCACGTCGTCTACCCGCCCCGTAATTCGGTAGTACCCGTCGGGATCGCGGCGGCAGCCGTCGCCCGTAAAGTAGTACCCTTTGTAGGCGCTCATATATGTTTTCAGGTAGCGGTCGTGATCGCCCCATATTGTGCGGGCAATACCCGGCCAGGGGTGCTTGATGGTAAGATTACCGCCCACTCCGTTGCCCTGGATCTCCTTCCCGTTCTCGTCCATCAGCGCCGGGAAGATACCGGGCAGCGGCAGGGTGGCAAATCCGGGCTTGGTGGGCGTAACCCCTGCCAGTGGCGAAATCATGATGCCGCCAGTTTCTGTCTGCCACCAGGTATCCACAATCGGGCAGCGTCCGCCGCCCACGTGGTCGTTATACCAGTGCCACGCCTCCTCGTTGATTGGCTCGCCCACACTCCCAAGCACTTTTAGAGAGCTCAGATCATATTTTCGTACATAGTCGAGATCGTAACTCATTAGAGCACGAATTGCGGTAGGTGCGGTATAGAAATGAGTAACCTTATATTTTTCGACTACCTCCCATAACCTGCCCGCATCCGGATAGACGGGTGTACCTTCAAAAATAATTCCGGTTGCCCCGTTAAAGAGCGGGCCATAAATAATATAGGAGTGGCCGGTGATCCAGCCCGCATCGGCCGTACACCAATAAACATCCTCCTCCGACACCTGGAACACGTTGCGGAAGGTGTAGCTTGTGTACACCATATAGCCGCCGCATGTGTGAAGTACTCCCTTCGGCTTACCGGTTGAACCGGATGTATATAGAATAAAGAGCGGATCTTCGGCTTCCATTTCTACCGCCTTGTGATCTTTTGAGGCGTTGCGAATGAGCATGTGCCACCACTCGTCGCGCCCCTCCACCCAGTTTATATCGCGGTTGGTACGCTGGCAGACGATCACGTTTTTCACCGTGGGGCAGCTCTTGAGCGCTTCATCAGAAATATCCTTCAGCGGTACGTGCTTGTCGCCGCGGCGAAGGCCGTCGTTGGTAATCAGCATTTTGGCATCACAGTCCTGTATCCGTTCAGACAATGATTGCGCCGAGAACCCTGCAAAAACAATCGAATGAACCGCACCGATGCGGGCACAGGCAAGCGATGCGATAATCAGTTCGGGGGTCATGGCCATGTAGATACAGACACGATCTCCTTTTTTAATTCCCTTGCTCTCCAATACGTTGGAAAACCGGCATACATCCTCATGCAGCTGCCGGTAGGTAATTGTTCTGCGAAAACTGTCGGGGTGATTGGGCTCAAATATAAAAGCCGTTTTGTGGCCAATCGTATTGAGGTGCCGGTCGAGTGCATTCTCCGTGATGTTCAGCTTTCCCCCTTCAAACCATTTGACATCCCCTTTTTCAAAACCGCCTGACTGAACCTTATCCCAGCTTTTTCGCCAATAGAACGTTCCGGCTTCATGTTCCCAAAATTTGAGCCGGTCTTTTTCACTCTGTTTATAGATTTCCTGATACTCTTCAAAGGATTTGATATTGAGCCACATAACGAAAGTCAGTTTAATTTAATCTTTATATGAAAGCGCTACTATGTTGTCGCTTTTTGGAGCCATTTTCAAGGAAAATTTTCACAAAATGTATTTTTTAATGCTTAAAGAATCCGTTTTGTGATCATTGGCATCTAAATATTTCTAATAGCTGACCGCAAACAGATGCTCAGGGAACCTATCGGAACGGGGAGCTGCAAAATTCGATTCGGTTTAAACTAATCATGCAGTATCCTTCTGATTTTCTTTATGTCACAATCCCTATCCACCGTTCACGATTGGTTCAGCAATAAAGGATGGACACCTTTCAACTGGCAGAAAACTGCCTGGAAAGCCTCAATGGAAGGAAAGTCGGGTCTTCTGAACGCTCCCACCGGAAGCGGAAAAACCTACGCCCTCTTTATGCCGGCCATAATGCGATGGATTGAAGACCATCCCGCAGAGTTTAAGACGAGGGGTAAAAACGGACTTCAACTATTATGGGTTACGCCGCTCAGAGCATTGGCCAGAGATCTGGAAAAGGCCATGCAAAGCGTACTCAATGATCTGGAAATTCCATGGGAAGTACAGAGGCGCACAGGAGATGTATCCTCATCCGTAAAGCAGAAACAAAAGAAACAGATGCCGGAAGTACTTATCACAACTCCCGAAAGCCTGCACGTACTCCTGGCCCAAAAAGGATATCCCGGCCGATTCAGAAATTTGAAAAGTATTGTTGTGGATGAGTGGCATGAGCTGATTGGATCAAAACGGGGTACACAAACTGAACTTGCCCTCTCACGGCTTAAGGGGATGCGTAAAGATTTACAGGTTTGGGGGATTTCGGCAACAATCGGCAATCTGGATGAGGCTCTTGATATTCTCTCAGGCCCCGATAAACCCGACAGCTCTGTTTTGATTAAATCTGACCTGATGAAGAAAATTCATGTCCATTCCGTACTGCCTGATGAGGTTGAGAAATTTCCATGGTCGGGTCATCTTGGAATCAATCTGCTTCCAAAAGTTCTTCCGATTCTTGAAAAGAAAGGATCCACGCTAATTTTCACCAATACACGTGCACAATCTGAAATCTGGTTCAGGGAGCTTCTGGAAGCAGAACCCGGTCTGGCCGGAACCATCGCCCTGCATCACGGTTCACTTGACCGGAGCATTCGCAACTGGGTTGAAGAATCGCTCCATGACGGCACTCTGAAAACAGTAGTGTGCACTTCCAGCCTCGATCTTGGCGTCGATTTTGCACCGGTCGATACGGTAATACAAATTGGCAGTCCAAAAGGTGTTGCACGTTTCCTTCAAAGGGCGGGGCGAAGTGGACATCAGCCCGATGCCGACAGCACCATCTGGTTTGTGCCTACTCACGCTCTTGAGCTTATTGAGGCTGCAGCCTTGAAAAAAGCTGTCCTGACCGGGGAGGTAGAGAGCCGCATCCCCTACCTGAAGCCGTATGATGTACTGATTCAATACCTGGTTACACTTGCCGTGTCTGAGGGATTTCGCCCGGACGAAATTTTTGCAGAGGTAAAGAAAACCCATGCTTACCAGACGCTGCGCGAAGATGAATGGTCATGGATTCTGGAATTTATCCGGTCGGGGAGCAAATCGCTAACCCGCTATGATGAGTTTCAGAAAGTTGAGGAGGATGGTGATGGCGTTTGGAGGGTGTTTGACCGGAAAATTGCCCGCCGCCACCGAATGAGTATCGGCACCATAGCCGGTGACAGTATGCTTCAGGTGCGTTTTTTGAAAGGCGGTACCCTTGGCAGAATTGAGGAGTGGTTCATTTCACAACTGCAGACCGGCGACACCTTTTGGTTTGCAGGCAGAAATCTTGAACTGGTCAGGTTAAAGGATATGACCGTCTACGTTCGTAAAAGCAAGGGGACCAGCAGTAAGGTCCCAAGCTATATGGGCGGACGCATGTCTCTCTCATCAAACATGTCTGAGCTTCTCCGGGAACAGCTGCAGTATGCTATTTCCGGTGATACGGACAGTATTGACTTAAAAACCATTGAACCGATACTTGAAATTCAGAGAGAGCGTTCAATACTTCCGGGAAAGAATCAATTTTTAATCGAAAAATCATGGTCAAAAGAGGGCTGCCACTGTTTTTTCTTTCCGTTTGAAGGGAGGTATGTACATGAGGGATTATCGGCTTTGATTGCATACCGCATATCAAAAATAACTCCGATTACATTTACAATTGCCATGAACGACTATGGCTTTGAACTTTTGTCCGATCAGGATATTCCAATAGAGAAAGCCCTGAAAAAGAACCTTTTTTCTGATAAAAACCTGATACGCGACATAATGGGCAGTCTTAATAAGACAGAGCTTGCAAGGAGGCGCTTTAGAGAAATCAGCCAAATTGCCGGACTCGTATTTACCGGGTTTCCCGGCAATTATAAAACCGGGAAGCACCTCCAAATGTCATCAGGCCTGTTTTTTGATGTTTTTATGGAGTATGAACCGGACAATCTGCTGTTAGTACAGGCTTACGATGAAGTACTTCAGCTTCAGCTTGACGAGGCCAGGCTTAGAAAAGCGATTCTTCGAATCAATAATCAGGAGATTACAGTTAAAGAGCTGGATCGGTTTTCGCCGTTTGCTTTTCCGATTTTTACAGATCGCCTGCGTGAACGGCTCTCTTCAGAAAAATTGACAGATCGAATTATGAAAATGAAAAAAAGCCTTGAATCAGATTGACAGATACCACTATATGAAAATGAAGTCAATATATTATATGGGTTTATGAACAAATCCATAGAACTTAAAATTGAAAACAGCTCTATAGTTTTGCTTCCGGAAAAAGCAATATACTGGCCGGAAAAGAAGACCCTGATATTGTCTGACATTCATTTGGGTAAGTCAGGTCATTTCAGAAAATCGGGAATGGCAGCACCTGCAAAAATCAACAGTAAAAACCTTCTCCGATTGTCGGTACTGATTGAAGATTACAACCCGGAGACCATTTGTGTGCTCGGAGATCTTTTCCACAGCGATGTAAATCGTGACTGGATTGAATTTGAAAAATGGCGCAATCAATTTCAGAATCTTCGTTTCAAGCTTGTAATGGGCAACCACGACACGCTTCACAAATCATTATATGAAGCTGCAAATATTGAAGTAAGTGACTATTCCATTACTGAACCTTTTATTTTTACCCATCAGGCAGATAAGAAGAACGACCGGTATCGATCTCTTACCCAAATGTCGGGACATGTACATCCGGCAGTAAAGCTTAAAGGAAGAGGAAGACAGACACTTCGAGTACCTTGTTTTAAAGTGGGCAGAAATGAGATACTGCTACCTGCGTTCGGAGAATTCACCGGCTTACATACAATTAAGCCACATGAAACGGATCGGGTGTTTGGAGTGGTTGATAACTATATAATCGAACTATGACCCTGAACTTTATGAAAAAGAAACTTTTACTCTTCGTGCTGATTCAGATTCTTTTCAGCGGCTGGATTCTTGCACAGAGCCCGGAACCTGACCTGAACCGTATTAATGAAAACCGGTTAAATATGAACAGTAACGGCATGTTAATCCTTGGCGGATGGGCTGTAAGTAACCTGGTGGTTGGTGGAATCGGCATGACGCAAACCACGGGAAATACACGGTATTTCCATCAGATGAATGCAGCTTGGAACAGTGTAAACCTTGCTATTGCCGGCTTTGGCTACTACGGAATGAGGGGGCAGAGTACTGATATAAGCCTGGCAGAAACCATTTCTGAATTTCACAACTTTGAAAAAATACTTCTATTCAATGCGGGGCTTGATGTAGGCTATATGGCCATTGGTGCCTATCTTTGGGAGCGTGGATTGCGCAAGGAGAGCGACCGGCTGATCGGATACGGCCAGTCAATGATTCTGCAGGGCGGATTCCTCTTTACGTTCGACTTGATTCTCTACTTTATGAGCCGTTCCGAAAGCAGTAAATTATTGGATACTTTGCAGAATGTTCAGTTTACAGGACAAGCCCTCTCTGTCTCGATTCCTCTCTGATTATTGCTTGCTTTTATATCTCACGCAGTGATTTAGGATGTTTACAATGCGTGATTTCTTTGTTCTTACGTTTGCTTCAGAAATCTTAAATCGTTTACCAAACTCTTTGCTCGATTTATCCGGATTAGCCATGATATAGCGGATAAATTCACGGCTCTCAGCATCGAGCTCAAGAAGACACTGTTCAAGTAGCTCCATACGCTCTTTATCCATCAGCGTCCTGATCTGTTCGGCCGGTTCTGCCTGATCGTAAAGAGCCTCAGAATCAGAATCAAATCGATGCTGATATTTAGAATAGCGAAGGAATTCATTCCTGGTAGCAGTAAGCAAGTAGCTGAATATGTATTTACCATCTTTGATTTTACCCAGCTTTATGCGCTCAAATACATCCGTAAATGCCTGCTGGGCACACTCACGGGCTACATTTTCATCTGCCTTAAGTACCACTATGAGATACTCTTCCAGTCTTGGCATAACCTCATCCAGCAGACGGTTCGCCGTCATCTTATCGCCATTTTCAAGAGCCACTACCAATTCAGAAAAGTCAACACGCATCACGTTATAGCCGGTTCAATATTTATGCTCCACGTTTAATAATGTCGTAGATGTCTGAGAACATACCAAAAATTGACATGAATGAAAATTCGTTTACAAGTTCACAATGTGTGCTTTAATATAAATAATTTCTATAAATATCATTTATTTTGATCCAAACATTAAAAAATTCACTGCCCCGTAGATTATTAGCTTTAAATCACTTACACTTTTATTTGTAACATTTACCCTGTAAGAATCTCTTGTAATTAAGAACTATTATATAAAACTAATATTCAATAAATTTTTAAAAGTATCATGAATAACTCAAAATCACTCTTTTCTAAGATCTCCATTACAGCTTTTGCTCTTATTTTTGCCGCGGGTTGCGCAAGCGTTACAGACGCAGGTATCGATAGTCAGGACGAAATTGAACCAACCGTGATCTCCATCGAACGCGCCAACGACACCTGGGACTCCAGAAACGGCGAAGACATGGGTACC